>NZ_JAYGHD010000542.1:0-1069 GCF_034932245.1 Nostoc sp. UHCC 0251 | reverse complement strand
CCTCTCTCTAAATCTCTCTCCTAAAAGGAGAGAGACTTTGAATTTTCCCCCTTCCTGCATCGGGAAGGGGGTTAGGTTTTTGGTGGACTTTTCCACATAACCTGAATTGTCAGTCTCTGCGTCTGTCCGCGAAGCTTATCCCCAATTCAATAGATAATATACAGAATCTTGGATAAATTCGCAGGTGATTTAATGGCAGGAATTCAAATTGGAATCGAAGGTGAAAGCGCACCAGCAGCAGCCGAGGCTTTGCTAGAAATTCCGGGAATATCGGGAAGCTATGAAGTACCGACGCAAAGAGAGGGAACTTTGGCGGCTGTTGCTACTATTATTGGCATTGTGGGTGGTGTTGCGGCTTTAGCTGAACAAATCCGCAAATGGTATCAGGAATGGCATAAATCTCATCCAGGAAAGCAATTTGATGTAGTAATTCTTGACCCTGATACTGGAAACAGGATTTTACTCGAAGACGCTACTATAGAGGAAATCACGGAAATCCTCAAAGCTATCAGCAAATAAGTGCAAACTATCCGCATTCAACTTCGGGAATGTACGCAGGAAACTGTTGAACTCAGGTATTGGCTACCTGAAAAAAAGCACTATGAATCACGTCGCCTGCAATTAGCAGAAATCGCTAATTTTCTTACGCAAGGTGAGCGAGATTACTATAAACTGCTGCCCAATTTACTAGGAATCGGGAAGCAGTTATTTTTTTGGTTGGATGGCGATGGACGGTGGTTGAGTCGGGGAATTGCTAACTGTCGCGGTGAGGGGTTGGTAATTGCCATTGATACTGATAAAAAATTGGCACATCTACCTTGGGAAGTGCTGCATGATGGTGAGGATTTTTTGGTCAAGCGTGTTAATCCAGTGGTGTTACCCCTGCGCTGGATTGAGAAAGAAACGGAAGCGTTTTCTGTGGAAGCACGACAATTGCGAGTATTGTTTATGGCAACCGACCCGGAAGATGTACAACCAAAGTTAGAGTTTGAACAGGAAGAAGCGAGAATTCTGGCTGATAAGCTAATCGGCATTTAAATTGCAACATAGTCACTATTGCCTTTGTTTT
>NZ_JAYGHD010000541.1:0-1071 GCF_034932245.1 Nostoc sp. UHCC 0251 | reverse complement strand
CTTGCAGTTTTTACAGCAATTTTCGTAGCTGTACCTAAATTCCAATTATTTAGCAGCAATCGCACTTCTCTATTTAGAGAAATACGCAACGTTGTAAAACGTCCCAAAAGTTCTAGATTGCCCATTAAGGAACCAAATGCTGACCCCCAATCTAATCCAGCCCCAATGTTGCCACCAACTTTATCCTCAGCTTCAACACTTTTTCTTAAAGATTCTTCATCAAATAATTGACTCATTTAGCTTTACTACCTCATACAGGAGAACGAAAAACTCCATACTCAAAATAAACTAGTTCATCGTAATCTTCATCCTCTCCGACATCAATCATGCCTTGGTTATCATAAAATTCTTCTACTCCCGGTAGTGAATGTAACCCTACTCTGCCCTCATAACCTAGCTCTAAACTGCGAGTTCTGGCAAACGCCAAGAATGCAGTCCCAACACCTTTCAATTTTGGCAGACGTTGGATATATGCCCGATTCCAGGGTGCGGTAGCGATACCGTCAATGTATACCAAGCGTTTACCCTCTTGTAGACGAGAACCGTGCATTTGGGTTTCAATCAGTAGCAAACCTTGAGTTTCGTCTTCATATTCAATCGCGTAGCCTTCGCGGTTTGCTTGTCTGTTAATGATAAACTCCAGTTTAAATTCCCAGTCCCAAAATTTGTCTGATTGCCCGTGCAATTGTAATTGTTCTTTCCACTTGTTGGCATAATCATCGACGTGCTTTTGCAATAGCTCCACTAAATCTGCTTCCACAATCGTGTTATCTTGACCGCAAATTAGTTCTACTTTTGTTCGCATAGCACCAAAATTACCCATGAACCAATTTTATCAATCCGATCAATCAGCATTATGCTCTGTTTCTTGCAACCAACTTAAAATAGTCAGCGCCAACTCCCAGGATTCGCGCCGCTCCCAATTAGGTAAGTGATTCAGTACTCGTGCAAGGAATATTGCTGGGTTTTCCAATTCTCCGCCACGAGCCGCAACACCATCCCTAACGAGCGCCCCCAAAGTGGCAGCTTGATTCCCTTTATAGTCAGGCTGTCTCTTAATTTCATCAACAA
>NZ_JAYGHD010000540.1:0-1094 GCF_034932245.1 Nostoc sp. UHCC 0251 | reverse complement strand
AACAAGAAAATTTGGTGGGGGTCTTAAACCCAAGTTCCATGATTGTCACGGGCTTATTGGCAGAAAACAGTATTCCAACTGAGCCTCCTGCCTTCTGCCCTCTGCCTTTCTTCGATAAAAAAGTTCATTTTTGAGAGATTTTTTGAGAAACTGCCAAAGCCTTTCAATTGGATTGAGTTCAGGGAAATGAGGTGGCTTTGTTGCAGGGGAATAATATTTTCAGGCCAATTAATTGCACCACTGATATGAGCAGGAGCTTGGTCTATTTGTAAAATTGCATAATCTTCACCTAATTGCTCAGATAACCAGTCTAAAAACTGTTGAAAATAGTCACCATTAAGCTTGGGGTATTCTTGCTGAAAATGTTGTCCTGTTAATGGTTCAATTGCACCATAAATCCAAAAATTTTCCTTTCCCATTTCACGCGTACAGTTGGTTTAACTCCAGAAGCCGTAATCACTTTTCCTGTTAAAGTTTTTAATCCCACCCTGGTTTCATCCTGGCACAGATAATGAATACACTTACCAAGTGCAAGATGTTTTTCTAGGCTATTGAGGATGATACCGAGTTTTTTTTAAACTCAGATACTAACTTTTCATCCTGCTTATGGCTTTGAGGACGTGGTACTTTGAGTTTTGCTCCTAATCTATATCGAACCCATGCATAAACTGTTGCATACTCTATATCTTGTCCATGTTCTTGTTTTAACCACTCAACTATTGCACCATAGCTACTAAAGCCTTTTCCTGTTTTTAACTCCTCTGAGAGTGCTGCGTAGTTTACCGCCGTAGGCATCGCTGCGTCATGAATTTTCCGTTTTGCTCCTGGAGCTTTTTTGATTGACAATAATTCATATAGCCCACCCGATCTATACTTTTGCAACCACCTTGTCACGGTTGATGTATCTTTCGCCAAGCGTTTTCCAATGTCTTGCTGCTCCTTAACCTGCCCGCTTTTTATCCACCACAGCATAATAAGTTTTTCTTTCTGATTCCCTAAGTTGGCTGTTTGTAAACGTTTTTTAAGTTCTTCTTCGCTCTCTGCGATTTCAATCTTAAAAGGGCGGCTCATGGTTATTTTAATTTATCGAGTTT
>NZ_JAYGHD010000539.1:0-1175 GCF_034932245.1 Nostoc sp. UHCC 0251 | reverse complement strand
TAAGTAGATAGGCATCAAAAAAGTCCGGTATGTTAAGATATATAAATACTGAAAATACATCTACAAAGTGATTTGTGTATGGGGGCACGTTTAAGGGTATTTCTGACTCATGAGCAAGACCAAACTTTGCTAAACCTGAGAAAACAGAATGTGCCACAGAAAGTCAAAGACAGAGCGGAAGTAATTAGGCTAAACGCACATGGCTGGTATGTAGAGAACATCGCAGCGCACTTTGACTGGAACGAAAAAACAGTAAGAAAAGTTTTGAATACATGGGAAAAGCTGGGTTTAAAGGGACTTTGGGAATCTCCAGGTCGAGGTGGAAAACCAAAATGGAAAGAGGATGACATTGCATTTTTAGAAGAATGCCTAAGAATTGAGCCACGCACATACAACAGTCCGCAGTTAGCTCTGAAGTTAAAAACAGAACGCAATGTAGTTCTGAGTCCCGATAGGTTAAGACGGGTACTCAAAAAAAGGGGGTCGATTGGAAGCGGGCAAGGAAAAGTCATAAAGGAAAACAAGACCCGGTAGCGCGAGCAAATAAGCAAGCAGACTTAGATATGCTGGAATTAGCTGCTGCAACTGGCGAAATCGATTTAAAGTATCTAGATGAATCAGGGTTTTGTGTATGGAGTGAGCCTGGTTACACCTATTACTTTAGAGGTGAGCAAAAACGTTTGGAACAAACAAAACGTCGTGGTCGTAGGTTAAGCATCATAGGATTTCTCCAGCCTTTTATCAGTTTTGTTTACGGTTTAGTTATCGGTGGTGTTGACCGTAAATCTTACATAAAAATGATGGAACAGGAAGCTACTGAAGCACAAGAAATAGGACGTACAAGGGTGATTGTGCAGGATAACGGGCCAATACATCGGTGCCAAGAAGTTCAACAATTGTGGAAAAAATGGGAGAGTCAGGGTTTATACATCTTTTTCCTACCAAAGTATTGCTCAGAAATGAATCCAATTGAATTGGAATGGCAACACATAAAAAAAGATGAGTTATCTGGGCAAGCATTTGATGATGAGCTAGACCTTGCTTACGCTGTAATCAATGGCGTTCAAGCTAGAGGAGAAAAAAGCAATCACAGTACACGACGTGTAAAATTTAATTCTAAACCCTCTGATTAAGATTCTGTTACATAGCGGGAAATTTTAGCACCCACTTACTTA
>NZ_JAYGHD010000538.1:0-1180 GCF_034932245.1 Nostoc sp. UHCC 0251 | reverse complement strand
TCCACAGTTTTTACAAAACTAAACATACATTGGTTTTATCAGACCAACTTACTTACATCATAATTTGCCGCGATGAAATCATAGGGTTTTTGTATTCATAGATATCAACTATAATCTCAAGGAGCCAATCAACCAATCTCAAACACGCCTAAACTGAATTTGGCAATATTTTTTTAAATTTTGGTCTGGAACTAATTTATATGTCACAAGAGCAACAAATATCTACCCGTAAGATTTTTTCAGAAATATATACAAATAATACCTGGGGAGGGAATTCTGGAGAGTTTTACTCTGGTAAAGGCTCCAATATTGATTTTAGTCAACAATATTGCGAATTAATCAAAAATTTTGCTCTAAAAATAGCTACGGCTAATATCACTATTGTAGATTTAGGTTGTGGCGATTTTCGCGTTGGTCAAAACCTTTTACAAACTCTAGAAGTATGTCAAATAAAATATCAATATATAGGTGTAGATATCGTACCAGAATTAGTAGAACGCAATAACATAGATTATGCTAATACCAATATAAAATTTGTATGTCTTGATATGATTGAACAAGATTTACCCAAGGGAGATATATGCTTAATTCGCCAAGTTTTACAGCATTTGTCTAACCAAGACATCAAGAAAATTTTAGAAAAAATTCCTCAATATGATTACACATTTATCACTGAAGCCCTTCCCGATACTGAACTGGATTATGTACCAAATGTCGATATACCAACTGGTGCTGACATTCGATTAAAACACGACTCAGGAGTGATTTTAGATAAACATCCTTTTAATGTAGATAATATAGAGTTAGTTCTTAAGATACCCTATATAGAGGAGAATCTTTTGTACGGTAGAAAAACTAAGTTGTGTACCTTTAAAATTGAAAAATAAGGACTCATTAGTAAAGTAGAGTCCAATCATAGTTATCTAAACCAACAATACCAGGCGAGTATGCTTCTACCGCTCACTTTATTCTATAGGGTTAAAATCAACGTTTTATAGGAAAGCTTCAAGCCAATAATATCGTTGTATTTATGATGAAAGTCTATAAAACAATAAGCTTGGGTTAAGGCTAAAACTCTTTATGAAAGTCAGTTTTTATTTTGGCACTATTATCAGGAAAGGCAGAGGGCAGGAGGCAGATCGCGCAGCGTGTCGTAGACAAGGCAGAAGGGAATTCTGAT
>NZ_JAYGHD010000537.1:0-1308 GCF_034932245.1 Nostoc sp. UHCC 0251 | reverse complement strand
TATTTTCAACCGACTCTGCATTTATATTATGCAGCTTAAATGCCGATTAGCTTATGATTCCTATAGTATAGCTTGTATTGATTGCCTCATCAGGCTTCTAGCGATCGCGCTCCCGGAGAGTGACAGAAGCTGTTTAGTGGCGATCGCCCCTTATGGATGTAAAGAAAGCTTGCGATTTCTTAGGAGCAACTGCACAGGCGGCACTGCCACCCGCTATGAATGAAAGAAACTATTTTGAGGCGACTAATGAACGGGTACATTAGAATTATCCTGACAGTTAAAACCGAACCCACAATAGTGTGTTGAGCCTGATTAGGAGCATGGTTCTGGGGCATTATGGCTATGACATTGGTGAAGGACTTGCGTTTCCTATCCCGTTTGAAAGATTATCTATGAGTACATCCCTTTCGTCAGGACTATCCATAATAACTAGAACAGGGTTGCAGCAATGAAATTGCCAGCAAATAAAGAGAAGAACCAGCCTGTACCTGTGGTAAAACCTTCATCCACTTTAGAAGAAATTAACCAGAACGCAGCCGGAATAGACCTTGGTAGTGGAGAACATTGGGTTTGTGTCCCCACTGATAGGGCAGATAAAAATGTTCGCCGATTTGGGTGTTTTACCCCTGATTTAATTGCAATGGCCGATTGGTTAAAGGAATGCCGAATAAATACCGTGGCAATGGAAGCCACAGGAGTTTATTGGATTCCAGTGTTTCAGATATTAGAAGCCAAGGGTTTTGAGGTCAAATTAGTCAATGCTCATCACGTTAAAACAGTCCCTATTTATTTGTCCTCCAGCAAGAATTAACACTGTATGAGATTTATCAACAACAGATTATTGCTGTTGACGCTGAAATTGAAAAATGTTTAGCATCTTTTGAACCTAAAACTTTAGATGAACCGCCAACAACAGGAAGAAAACGCAGAAAAAAACCGACTGCAAATCACCCTGATTTTGATTTGCATAAATATCTTTATCGGATGGCAGGAGTAGATTTTACACTGATTGATGGTCTTGATGCTTTAACTGTTCAGACCATTTTATCTGAGGTGGGATTAAACCCGAAACGTTTTCCCAGCGTTAAACACTTCACCTCTTGGTTGGGTTTATGTCCTGGTCAAAAAGTGACCGGCGGTAAGGTCAAAAGCTCTCAAACTCGTACTGTTGTCAATCGTGCTGCAAATGCTTTTCGCATGGCGGCTTTTTCTCTGACTCACAGCCGCTCTGAAGAGGTGCATTTTATCGCCGCTTACGTTCTCGCTTGGGCGCACCCAAAGCAATAACTGCTACTGCACACAAGCTGG
>NZ_JAYGHD010000536.1:0-1364 GCF_034932245.1 Nostoc sp. UHCC 0251 | reverse complement strand
AACACACCCTACATATACTTAGATTTTTTCATAAATCAAATACTAGTCCTATAGAATTTGCACACCAATTAAAACACCTGACTAAGCTATAAACGTAGGCAAAGCCTTCTCTCATGGCAGTTGTCGCTATTGTGACCACCACAAACCCCAGCTTAGGAATCAAGAGTTTTAAAACCCGCGAACTCCAAAGAAAATCCTGTAGTTCTACTGTTAAAGCTTTTTATGCGCTTCGTTTCCCATCGTGGTAACTTCCAGTTGCCTAGTCCAAGATATCAGAAGGAATGACTTAGTGGATTCGGGAAATCGCCTGCGCTACATCAAAGTCAGCCTGCGTCAATCCGCCCGCATCATGTGTTGTGAGTGTAATCTTTACTTTGTTATAAGAAATTTCTATATCTGGATGATGTCCTGCCGACTCAGCAGGCTCTACCAACTTATTGACAAACTCAATTGCTTGGATAAAATCCTTAAATGTGCGGGTAATCTGCAACTTGGAGCCTTCAACATTCCAACCTGACAGAACCTTTGCACTTTCTTGAATTTCCGCCTTAGTGAGTAGTTGTGCCATATTAAAAAAATTCCTAGTTGTATTATTTAGTTCACACGATATATTTCATCAAATAAAATCACTTTTATTCTCCACAGAAAAAAGATGGGAGGATAAACTAGGGCATAATGCCTGTGTGCATATCTAAATCAGACTTAGTAAATAGACGCTATTGCTCACATCTGTTCAGATGCCAAGGTTCGATGCAAGATGTTTTTATTTTTTACAAAAGTTACCTATAAAAAACTATCCGCTCTGATTTAGATCGGGCGATCTAAGTCAGAGCGGTCTAGCGGGTCTTCAGGTTGCAACCAGACTGCCGGAAGGAACTCCGAGCTTGCCTAGCTAGTTGAGCTAACTTAGTATCTCAAAGATAACTAAGGCTAACTTTTAGAGAACAGCCCCGGCACACAGCCGGCTAACTGCAACCTGATGACCCATGCGTATACTACTTTCTATCATGGGCATCACCTCCTTGTTGCCTAAGCGGTCTTAGTCTCAAAAGGGCAGAGCATTTGCTCTGGGTTTATAACCTTCACCTAACATAACATATAAATATTAGAGATATTAACTATATATAAAAAAAATCTCCCACCTTTTGGTGAGAGATGACTGGAGAATGGGGAATATTGACACTTTATGGGCTTATGTTATGCCAAGGTGATTATTTAATCTGGGTAGTGTCAAATTTCGGCAACCAAAACCCTGATTCAAGTCATGGTCAGCTTTTAAAATTAGAGAGCGTTACCGCGAGGTAGGACTTCCTCAGGGAATACAAACTGTTCGTGGGGTTGATCTTGAGGAGCCATCCAAGCGC
>NZ_JAYGHD010000535.1:0-1370 GCF_034932245.1 Nostoc sp. UHCC 0251 | reverse complement strand
TAAAAAACAAAGGCAATAGTGACTATGTTGCAATTTAAATGCCGATTAGCTTAACCTGTTCTGGGGTAACTATCATTAGTCATTTGTCATTTGTCATTGGAAAAAAAACGAAGAGACAAGGAAGAAAGTTGTCCCCTTGTCTCCATTCTCTATGTCTACTTCTAACTAGGGCGATTATGTTCTAACCCTGGGATTTGTTTAGAAAACAACTCGTTAGAGTCAACTTGACCATTTGAGATAACGGAACGCATACCCTCGAAAGCAGCAGGGATAGTGCGCGGATCTATAAATAAGACCTTGCTGCTATCGCTTCTACCAATTGTCGCGCCCATATCCAGATAGCCCAAGGCGAACAGAACTTCCACTGCTTTATTGGCATTGGGATTCGTCTGGAGCTTTTGTGCAATAATATCTGCTGATTCTGCGATCGCTTGGGCTTTCAAAACCTGCTGCTGACGTTCCGCTTGAGCTTTCAAAACGATCGCCTTTTGTTCAGCTTCCGCTTGCAGAACTGTTGATTTTTGCCGAGCTTCGGCATCCAATATTTGCGCCTCCGCTTTACCTCTAGCACTATTGACAGCAGCTTCGCGTTCACCCTCAGAATTTAAAATTGCTGCCCGTTTGCGTCGTTCTGCCGACATTTGCAATTCCATCGATTCTCGCACCGCTTGCGATGGAACAATATCTCGCAGTTCTACCCGCGTCACTTTCACACCCCAAGGATCAGTGGCAATATCCAATTCCCTTAACAGAAGTTCATTGATTTGAGAACGGGCAGTAAAAGTTTGATCTAACTCCAATTGTCCCATCTCGGAGCGAATTTGAGTCAGCACCATATTCACCATTGCCGCTTGGAGATTTTCTACCTTATACCAGGCTTTTTCCATATCCACAATGCGCCAGTAAAACACCGCATCCACCTCAATACCAACGTTGTCGCGGGTGATGCATTTTTGGGGAGGAATATCTAAGACTTTTTCCCGGATAGTTTCTCTGTAAACGATTTTATCCAAAAAAGGAACTAAAAAATTCATTCCAGGTTCCAGCTTTTTGTTATAGCTGCCCAATCTTTCCACCAAAGCTTCATTACCCTGATTGATGACTTTTACAGACCCCGCTACAGCAGAGCCACCAAGGGCTAAAAAGACTAGTAAAAAAAACTGTTCCATTGTAAATCTCCTGATTTTTAAGTATCAAATTTAACTCAAAAGTAAAAAAAGTGGGACAGGGCAAAGAAAAACTAATGACCAATGACCAATGACCGAATGGCACTAAGAAAAGCCCAAAGGCTTGTGTCGTCTCGTTCCCAGCCTGGAGGCTGGGAATGTATTTAAAAGAGGCTCTGCCTCTTGTCAAGCTACTGGAGGCGG
>NZ_JAYGHD010000534.1:0-1439 GCF_034932245.1 Nostoc sp. UHCC 0251 | reverse complement strand
ATCGTGTCGCCCACCCCACAATAAATAGTTGTATATTTTTTTATTTGGAAGTCCCCTAATAAGCTTGGGTTAAGCAATATCTGTTAAGGCAGGGGAAATAGGGGATAATGCTTGGAATATTGCAAGCGATCGCTTTTTAAATCTGCGTAGGCATAGCTCGCGATAGGCATCGTAAATTAAGATAAGTTATATCCAGTGGAGGTTAGCGGACTCGAACCGCTGACATCCTGCTTGCAAAGCAGGCGCTCTACCAACTGAGCTAAACCCCCATAAAATTAAAATAGTCGGTAACTTTGCTTGCCGAGGTTATTGTAACTTATATTGTTCCATTATCAAAGGAATGAAGCCAGAAAATATCCAAGTTGTTGCAGCACTGTATAAATTTGTCAAACTGCCAGATTTTGCCGAGAAACGAGATCCCTTGCTTTCTTACTGCCAAGCCCAAGGTGTTAAGGGGACAATTTTGCTTGCACAAGAAGGCATTAACGGTACAATTGCGGGTTCGCGTCAGGCGATTGATTCTGTTCTTTGGTTTTTGCGTACTGACCCTCGTCTAGCAGACCTCGAATACAAAGAATCCTATACCGAAACCCCACCCTTTGAGCGGATGAAGGTACGGTTGAAGCCAGAAATTGTTACTTTAGGAATGCCTGAAATTGACCCCAATGAACAAGTTGGTACTTATGTCAGTCCCCAGGAATGGAATGATTTGATTTGTGATCCAGAAGTAACCGTGATTGACACCCGCAATGATTATGAGGTGAACATCGGTACTTTCCAAGGAGCAGAAAATCCCCAAACTGGCTCATTCCGGGAATTCCCCGATTATGTGCTACACAACCTCGACCCAACTAAACACAAAAAAGTTGCTCTGTTTTGTACGGGTGGCATTCGCTGTGAAAAAGCCTCATCCTTCATGCTGGCCCAAGGCTTTGCAGAAGTTTATCACCTCAAGGGCGGCATTCTCAAATATTTACAGGAAGTTCCAGCCCAGGAAAGTTTATGGGAAGGCGAATGTTTTGTCTTTGACGAGCGGGTAGCTGTCAGTCATGGCTTAGAGGAAGGAAGCCATGAGCGGTGCTTCTGTTGTGGACGCCCGATTTCTGAAGAAGATAAGGTGTCTCCAAAGTATGAACAAGGTATCTCCTGTCCCTATTGTTTTGATAGCCTCACCGAGGAGAAAAGAGCGCGTCAGCAGGAAAAATGGCGGCACTACCAAACCCAAGTTCTTAATTCCAAAAATCGGGATGTAAGTTAAAAAAGAACTCAGAAGTCAGAATTCAGAATTCAGAATCAATATATTAGGAGATTCAGACCCGCCACTAATTGTTTTGCACCAAATTGAAAATTTTGCTTTAGTGTTTCATCCTTGTACACACAAGTCGCCAGAAACCCCTCATGTAGAGACGCGATTTATCGCGTCTAAAAAACTGACACGT
>NZ_JAYGHD010000533.1:0-1489 GCF_034932245.1 Nostoc sp. UHCC 0251 | reverse complement strand
TTGCGATTTAATCGTTAATCCCACAGCACAAGAAGTTTCTTAGAAGAAATACGGGGTTACACTTCGTTAACGCACTACATTATTCCGATAGACTCAATTCATGAGTTACGCGATTGATATGTGGTACTTGTTCCCACAAGTCTTCCCACTGCTTGCAGAAATCATCCAGATCACAGAAATAGTTAAGACAACATCTTATAACAAAAAAGGGTTTTTGCGTAAAAGGAAGTTGCAAAAACGGAGTAGATAATATAACCTTTATTGTTTTGACAGAAGGAAATATATGCTCTCCTACCTGACTAAAGAGAATTTCAAGAAAATAAGTATAGCTAAAGTACTTTTGAGGCTACCACTTATAAAAGTCTCTGATTGCAATTATTTTAATATTTATTGCTCAATAACAACACTTAAGCTTGTTCAAAGAAAAAGCAATTCGGAGAGAAGCGTTGGATAGTCCTAAAAAAGTAAATATTACTATTGATCCAGCACTAAAAGTCTACGCTGATTCCAATATTGTTTTCATACCTAATACTACTAATTCGGAGATATCTATTAGCTCCCCTGATCATTTCATTGCTAATGACAGTTTAAATGGATATCTCCAACTATGGAATTTAAAAACTCAGCAGGGAATGAAAACCGAGAGTAAAAGCTCTGCTACCTCAATAACAATTGATCCAAATTCACTTGACAAATTCCAAGAAAATTTGAATTTATTTCCAGAAAAAAACCATAATGCTATCTATGCCCCAGACATGACAATCACTGAACCAGAATTTTTCCTCAATAGTAGCCTCAAATGGGCACAACCTGGAGGTCAAAACACCCCAGTTACCATTACTTATAGCTATAGTAATTTACTTAATGGTAATCTCCCTGGCGGTCTTACCAACGCAGAAATTACGGGAATCATAAGAGAGGCAGTAGGGCTGTGGTCGAGATATGCCCCCCTAAATTTTGTGGAATTTCCTGATAGTGGTCCTGCTCCCTCTGACTCTTCTTACAATGCAGGGAGTTATCCTCAAATCCGCTTTGGGACTCACTTTATTGATGGTATTGGTAACGTCTTAGCTGATGCCTATTATCCCTACTCAACGATAGACGGTTTGGCAGGTGATATACATTTTGATAGTAGCGAAACTTGGAAGGCAAGCCCTTCTGGTGGTCTTGACCTTCTGGAAGTCGCAGTCCATGAGCTTGGCCATGCCTTAGGACTCAGGCATGAATCGGCTCAAATAGCGATTATGAATACTGAATATGGTGGTCGTTATTCGGGACTTGGAACTGCTTTTATCTTTCAAGACGACATTAATGGCATACAAGACATTTATGGAACTAGAGACTTGTTCCGCAAACAGAGATGGGCAACTGGTCAAGGTGGGTTTTGGGATACTCAACAATGGCTAGTCGGCAATTTTAATGGAGATGGAAAAGATGATTTGGCTAAAGCCTTCGACGAGAGGGGTCAAGCCAGTATTGATGTTCACCC
>NZ_JAYGHD010000532.1:0-1548 GCF_034932245.1 Nostoc sp. UHCC 0251 | reverse complement strand
GCCCCATGCCCAATTTCAAGATATTTGCGGTTTACGCAGATGCCAACTAGTGGATTGCTCATAAGCGTAAGCTACTTGAAACAGTAGGTCTTCTCGCAGGACATTGCCAATTAGCTGTAATCCTATTGGTAGCCCTTGATCATCGAAACCACATGGCAAACTTAAACTAGGTAAACCAGCAAGATTGACAGGGATAGTCATCAAGTCAGTTAAATACATGCTCAAGGGGTCAGTAGTTTTTTCCCCTGCTTTGAATGCTGTAGTGGGAGATGTGGGACAAACTAACACATCAACTAAGCCAAAAGCCTTTTCAAAGTCTTGCTTAATCAGGGTGCGGACTTTTTGCGCTTTCAGGTAGTAGGCGTCATAATAGCCAGCCGAAAGGGCGTAAGTGCCAATCATAATCCGGCGTTTGACTTCTGTACCAAAACCAGTGGCACGGGTGCGAGTGTACATCGATAGCAGATTATCGGCATCAGGGGCGCGGTAACCATATTTAACGCCATCGTAACGAGCTAGGTTTGCTGACGCTTCTGATGGGGCAATGATGTAGTAGGTGGGTAAGCCATAGCGAAAGGTGGGACAGGAAATTATATGAATCTCTGCTCCTAAACTTTGTAATACGTCTACTGCTTTGGTAACAGCTTGTTCCACAACAGAGTCCAAACCTTCACCAAAAGTTTCTTTAATGATGCCAATTCTTAGCTGACCTCTGGGTTTGAAGTCTGGTTTTAAGCTAGCGGCATAGTTGGGAATGGGAACTTTGAGACTGGTAGAATCTTTGGGATCGTAACCTGCGATCGCATTTAATAATATTGCGGCATCTTCCACTGTGTTTCCAAATGGCCCAATTTGATCCAAAGACGAAGCGTAAGCCACCAAACCATAACGGGAAACCAAGCCATAAGTCGGCTTCATTCCCACCACACCGCAAAAAGATGCAGGTTGCCGAATCGAACCGCCAGTATCAGAACCGAGAGCAACTACACATTCTTGAGCCGCCACCGCCGCCGCAGAACCCCCCGAAGAACCACCTGGAACTCGTGACAAATCCCAAGGATTAGCCGTGACTTGGTAGGCAGAGTTTTCTGTGGAACTACCCATCGCAAACTCATCCAAGTTGGTTTTGCCTACCATTATTGCCCCAGCATCTGCCAGTTTTTGCGTCGCCGTTGATTCATAAGGCGGCACGAAATTTTCCAAAATTCGGGAGGCACAGGTGGTAGGAATTCCCTTAGTACATAAATTATCCTTAATCCCAACAGGAATGCCTGCTAGTAGCCCAATTTCTTCTCCCGCAGAAATTTTGGCATCCACAGCACCCGCCTGCTCTAATGCCCGATCTGCGGTCACACATAAAAAGCTGTGCAATTTTGGCTCTAACGCTTGAATGCGCTCTAAAGCTTCTTGGGTAATTTCAACGGCAGAACGTTCTTTCTTAACCAGCTGTTGGTGCAACTCGCGGATGGATGCCATGATTGCTCTCTTTGTGACTCAAGTCATTGATTTTAGTACATATTGGATGAGATTGGGAATTGGGGATTGGGG
>NZ_JAYGHD010000531.1:0-1605 GCF_034932245.1 Nostoc sp. UHCC 0251 | reverse complement strand
TAGAAGGTGATGTCTCTGTTTTTCTTTCCTCTATTACTACTAGCTAGGCAGTTACGAAACATCTGCAATAGGATGCGTAGTTTAACGCCGCAGGCATCGTTTCCCGTTATGCCAAAACCTTAGAGGTTTAAGTCTGTAAACGAGACCTTTACCTTCTTGCAAATGAACAAGAATTTAACGAGGATTCAAGGTATGAGACGTAAAACTAAGTTTCTGTACTTTTGGGCTACAGTCGTCGTTACAGTTTTAGCTTTAAAACCAACTCCAGGTGGCGCTCAAACCCACTCAGACACACAAACGGTTGACATTCAAGAGTTAGTCCGGACTCGCTGTGCCACCGATCCACGGAACACCTATCTCGAATGGAGCGGTTCTGTTTATGCGTTTGTTCCTCAAGAACAGCAGCGAAAGTTATTTAGTATCATCGGCATGAATGTTGCACGCTGCTTTCAGAATAAGCAAGGACAATGGTTATTAACATCTCGTGAACTTCAGTACTATTTAGATCCAGAGACGAATCAGGTGCTTAATCGCTGGCAGAATCCTTGGACAAGGGAAGTAGTGCCCGTAGTGCATGTTGCTAATAATCCCGTTCAGAACAACTTAGGACAAGGGAGATTCCCCGCTTTTGCGGCTGGCAGAAATCTCATTCTCACACTGGATGTTCCGCTCACCTATCCTAACGTTCTAGCCAGCGATCCGAAGTTTCAAGACTATAGTCCCGAACCGCTCTATCAAGCTGGGGAATTTTTTAAGTTTGTAGTTCCTAAAGCAAGAGTCGAACAGCCTAATGTTCCTACAGTACTGAATGTTTCAGGCACTTGGAATCGCATTAGTCCCTGGCTACCTTGGATGAAGATGAAAGGGAAACCAGGACAGTTAGTTTACAGCGCTAGTATTCGAAAATTGCAAAGATTCGAGGAGCTTTCCCCATTGCTTCAGCAAGAAATTAAATCACGAGTCCCAGTTTATCGCACGGCTCCTACTTGCTATTTAGCTGCAAGTAGCAAAACTTCCTGGACTTACTTTCGCGAATACTTTGACAATTATCTTGCTGGCGATCAATTCCCCATTTCTGAGACACAGAGCAACCAACCTTGTCAGCAATAAGCCTGTGCTGCTTCTAGATATCTCAACTCACTCACGATCTCCACAGAGTCTAGAAGTAGAACCTCTAATTTGAGGTGTCTGAAATTAAAGGTTCTACCGTGCTTTATACCTGCAATCGCCTTGTCGGAAAGCATTTGCAACTGCGGTCTGGGAACTCGCATCAAAGAAACGTTAATGGCTTCTCTGGAGCGATGACTCTGCGCCACTTCACCTTCAAATAGATCGTTATATAAACTACTTTCAGGTACTTACGCTATGAACACCCACACACCGAGCGCTAGGGATATTATCGGATCATCACCATTGATTGCGATCGAAAACGAAGCACCACCCAAGCTGATTGTCGATCCACCGCTTCCCGAACCGCTAGCACAGGGACGCGTCTTCATCCAGTACCGGACGGAGAATTTGCGTGTGTTGCCAGTGTTTGGCAAAGGTGCCTGTGATTTGAACGATATTTTTGCCAAACGGTCACGAAATGCTTCAAAACTCATT
>NZ_JAYGHD010000530.1:0-1661 GCF_034932245.1 Nostoc sp. UHCC 0251 | reverse complement strand
TTTCAGTATTTATATATCTTAACATACCGGACTTTTTTGATGCCTATCTACTTAGCCATTTACAAAAGTGACGAGATTTGACCTAATTTCACACCAGCATCCAACAACTGTTGCTAGATAATAGGTTATGGCTCAAAACTTTTTAAGTAATCTTGAAACTAACATTTTCTAAACCGAACAAATCCTGAATTACATTTTTCTATTCTGTTACGTAAGTTACGATTATCATCAGAAATTTTTGTAACTTCTTTCTTCAAACTATTCTTTTCAGCCTTTATTATGTTATTATCTTTTTTTAAAACTTCAACCTTTTGATTTAAATGTAGAAATTTAATTAAACCTTTCAAAAATATTGATCTTCTTGTTTAATCTGACTTTTCACACTATCTGAAAAAATCATAGTGTGTGGGGTATACCTATACCCGGATTTCTCACCACACCTCTCAAAGCCTGCGCTTGTGCTCTTGTGCAGGAGAGAGTTCAATGTGCCTTGTTCTTTCTCCTCTGCCCCAGACCTCTGCTCCATCAAACGCCTGAAGTTTGTGAGAAACACGGGTATAGTAAGACTTTCTGTCTTTCCCTACACCCGAACCTGTAACCCTACCCCAGCCTTTCTTTTTCGCTAATTAGTCCCGAAAATATCATCAATAAGTACTTCTCACGAAACTAAATACTGTTGAATTTCAGTTTTTTGACGACGTAGAGCAGTGATTGCTTGCTGCTGAATTTGGCGAACTCGTTCTCTACTGACATTTAATTTCTCTCCAATCTGAGCTAAAGTTAGTTCTTGATCGTTCTCTAACCCAAAACGCAAAATTAATACTTCACGTTGCGTCGGTTTAAGTGATTCTAATAAACTATTAATGTCTTGGCGTAAAAGTTCTTTGGTGATATGTTCGTCTGGAGATATGCCCTCATCTGGTAAAAGTTGACTAAGTTCTGTATCTTGGTTATCTCCAATCTTTACATCTAGAGAAATTGGCTGCTTTGAACTGCTGAGAAAATCCCTAATCTGGCTTGGTTGTAAGTCTAAAGTTTCAGCAATTTCTACAACACTGGCTGGACGACCCAGTGTCTGAAATAATTCTCGCTGTACCTTCTTAATTTTGTTCAATTGTTCGGTGATATGAATTGGCAAGCGTACAGTACGGGATTTCTCTGCAATTGCCCGTGTGATTGATTGCGTAATCCACCAGTATACGTAGGTGGAAAGCTTATAGCCGCGATTGGGGTCAAATTTTTCTACACCCCTTTGTAAACCTATTGCCCCTTCTTGCAGCAAATCTAAGAATTCCAGATTGCGCTTCTGATATTTTTTGGCAATCGAAACCACCAGACGCAAGTTTGCTGTCACCATTTTTTGTTTGGCTCGTTGCCCAAGCTTTTGTATTTGAGCTATTTCCGGTTCACTTTTGTCAACATCAACAGCTAATTCGACCATTGTTGGCTCACGGTCTAGTTGTTGGGTGAGTACATTTTTTCTTTGCTCAATTGCCATGATTTGCTGTACCTGCCTCCCATAAGCAATTTCTTGGTCGGCGGTTAGCATTGGATAACGACCAATCTCTTGCAAATAGATACGAACCATGTCTGGACTCAGGCTGGACATAAGCTAATCGGCATTTAAGCTGCATAATATAAATGCAGAGTCGGTTGAAAAT
>NZ_JAYGHD010000529.1:0-1723 GCF_034932245.1 Nostoc sp. UHCC 0251 | reverse complement strand
TCTTCAATACATATCAAGATACCTTCTTCATTTACACCATATTTTAGCCACATTGCCACACCATTATTGAATAGTTAAAGTTGCTCTTACAAGTGTGCTTCAACTTTTAAAAAATGTGTCTATCTTCTGGTCTAATCTATTAATAATTTGAAAAATATAAGTGTAATGGAGTCAAGCGACACCAAATAGCCCACCATAGGCATCGCTTTTCCTCTAAGAAAAACTCTAAGCGATCGCTTCATATTTTAAATATCCAATTAATTCGTATAAATTAATACTGCAAATTATCGAGCGAGGAAAACTCAATAACTCAACTTTCCAAGCTTTGAATCTCAAGAATGGGAAATCGTCAACGGCGGGGCAGAGGTGATTTTAGCAGATTGGGGTGCGTAGTTTACCGCCGCAGGGGAAACTAGAGTATAAACTCACTCTGAACAAGAATTCTGGCTACTAGGAATATTACGAAACTTCGCAATATCTATAATACTTAGGGTATTCCGAAGTTTCCCACAATTGTTAGGGCGTGTCAGTTTTTATGTTTGAACAACAAAGAGACAATATACTTCATGCTAAACAGTTAGCAAGTGTTGCTTTACAAAAATCAGATCCCTCGTCCTGGTTTGAAGTTTTATATGCCGAAGCTCAAGGTGATGCAACACAAATTCCTTGGGCAAAGTTAGCTCCTCATCCTTATCTACAAGATTGGTTGACGAATCATCAACCGCTTGCTTCTGGACAAAAGGCGCTAGTCATTGGTTGCGGCTTGGGAGACGATGCCGAAGCTTTAGCTCATCAAGGGTTTGAAGTAACCGCCTTTGATATTTCACGAAGCGCGATCGCTTGGTGTCAAGAGCGATTTCCAAATTCGACTGTTAACTATGTAGTTGCAGATTTATTAGCAATTCCCCCACAATGGCATCAAGCCTTTGACTTTGTTTTTGAATGTCGTAATATTCAGTCTCTGCCGTTAAATGTGCGTTCTTGCGTTATTTCTTCAGTTACCTCTGTACTTGCTCCTGGTGGAACGCTGTTGATGATTACTCGTGTTCGAGACACAGAAGCTGAACCGGATGGCCCACCTTGGCCATTATCAGACTCGGAACTCAAACAGTTTGAAAATGTGGGATTACAGCAAGTAGAAAAACTTGAGTTTTTAGAATCTGAGCTTGACGTTAAGCAAGTGCGAATTGAATATCAAAGACCATAATTCTTTGATATCCTCTGAGCGCTAACCGCTTATATTAATGGATACCCCAAAATTTCTTAGAGGAAAAAAGGAAAGTGAAGACGTTGGCGATCGCCTTACTCCAAAGCGATCGCACTCCTAAACCCGTTAACAGGTTTACTCGATTCAGTTCTGGGAGATAATCAGCTAGTCGGTACGCTCCCGTAATACCCTTGGAACCCAACCAACTAAACCTATTCCCATCTGTAACGCCCACACCAGCACGTAGAGCAGAGGCGCTGGTGATGAGTGCTGATGCGCTGCTGAAGTGGAAATCTCAGATTTTTGAATATCAGCAGAAGGTGAGAGAGAACAAACCACCTGAGCAGGTGACACTGTTTGACCTTGCACCCAACCACTGCGGCCCAGACCGGATTGATCCGTTGCAGTTACAGGTGCGATCGCTTTCGTTCTGGAGGATGCCAGCAGACAGCCCAGGAGAAGCGTGTCTGTACTTTGTTGTTGACTCTGCGGCTGGACTAGTGCTGTATGTGGGGG
>NZ_JAYGHD010000528.1:0-1741 GCF_034932245.1 Nostoc sp. UHCC 0251 | reverse complement strand
TCTCCAATCAACTGCACAAAGTTTTTTCTTTCTTTGTATGAAACCACCCTGCTTCGCCAACAATCAAAAATTTTGCTTCGTAGAAAGGTTCGGTTTCGGCTGGATCTTGGACTCGGAAATAGAAATCGAGAATTTCATTTACATTGCCTGGTTCTTCCCATAAAGCTTTCGGCCCCAAAATTTCAAGTGGAATGGGGACTGGATTTCTACGAAGATCCAGTTTTTCCAGGTTTGACAGTTGCCTGATTTCTTTTGGCAGATTGCTCAGTTGATTACTGCTGAGGTCGAGGATTTGCAGGTTGGTGAGTTGGACAATTTCGGGTGGCAGACTGCTTAGTTGATTGTCGTTGAAGTAGAGGGATCTCAGGTTGATGAGTTGGGCAAATTCCGATGGCAGACTGCTTAGTTCATTTCTATAGAGAGCCAGCAAGAATAGCTTAGTTAGTTGTCCAAATTCCGATGGAAGACTGCTCAGTTGATTGTCGTTGAGATCGAGGAATTGCAGGTTAATAAGTTGGGCAATTTCCGCTGGCAGACTGCTCAGTTGATTACTAGGGAGACCAAGCCTTTGTAAGTTGGTAAGTTGTCCAAATTCCACTGGTAGACTGCTCAGTTGATTACTGCTGAGGTTGAGGGATTGCAAGGTCGTGAGTTGTCCAATTTCCGCTGGCAGACTGCTCAGTTGATTGTCGCTGAGGCCGAGGATTTGCAGGTTGGTGAGTTGGCCAATTTCCGCTGGCAGACTTCTCAGTTGATTTCTGCCGAGGTGGAGCGATCGCAGGTTGGTGAGTTGGCCAATTTCCGCTGGCAGCGTTGTTAAGCCTTTGTCAGAAAGGTCTAATTTTCTCACCTTGTCTCTGGCAGCTTTTTCAATAATTTGCAGCAGTTGTTCGTTAGTCATTTCGGGTTTTACAGAGGTGATGCCTGACGACGAGTTGCTGCTTGGACGCGCAGCAGAGAAATTGAGCTAATTAATAATGTAGTCTGTATGAAGTATTGCATTGAGGCAATGTGCGGTCGTAGATATCGCAGACTCCAGATGACATCATATTTCAGGTTAGAGTATAGTTTTAGACGACATCAATTTTTAAAATGATGTTTATACTTAGAACTCAGTAAATGAAAGCAGGTGCGTAATGAAACTACAAGATTTTTTGGGAAAAGATGAGAAATGGTCGTTTGAAGCGATCGCTGAAGATGAAGAATTATCTCGTCAGATTCAGATACTCTTAATCGGCTTAGGTTTGCTAGAACCACCAGCAGATGGTAAGTTTGGCCCTGTTTCTGTGATAGCTCTCAAAAAATTTCAAGAGTTAACAAAGCTTGAAGAGAATGGCTTTTTAGGAGCAGTCACAGCCAAGAAACTAATTGAAACCAAACTAGATGATCTTCCTAAACCCCCCTTAAAACTTGGTAATGACATTGCTAGCAGGATTGTAAAATACTTGCTATCTAAAAATTATGAGGTATTCACCAATCCCAAAGAATACAACATTGTTTATATAGAGGGTATAAATGCAGACTGGACTCTCAACAATGATGCACCCAATGAATTTAATGATCGGCGGATTGTCATTGAAGTAGTAAATAGTGTTCCCAAAATCGTAGATCATTGGGAAGCCACTACAGAACCAGGGAAGTACTACACTTATAAACCGATGAATCCCAAAGGAGCAGCTAGGATTCAGTTTGGACAATACGTGCGATTCGTTGATTAGTAAATCACGGTAATCAGTCCGTA
>NZ_JAYGHD010000527.1:0-1769 GCF_034932245.1 Nostoc sp. UHCC 0251 | reverse complement strand
CCCTCTGATTAAGATTCTGTTACATAGCGGGAAATTTTAGCACCCACTTACTTACTTGGGTTTTATCAAAAGCAGTAGGAGGAAGGTTAGACTTTTAAGGTAGAAGTAATTTGGTTACTAAAATATGCCTCAAGGCTCGACCAAATTAAAATTTGGTTCAGCATTTTAAACGTAAACTACTGACCCTAAACGATTATTCTGACCTAAAGACGCGATCGCCTCAAATTTAAGGATAGTAATAAATTTCTGCCAGGAGAAAGGTTAAGGATGTAAAAACAACAATAATTTACACCCAAATTCCTAACTTTTATACTTCATCAGAATTGTCTCTTTTATGCCCTGGAGATGCTTCGTAAAGTGCATCGAGATGTTGACGCGCATCTTCAACGTTAATCGAACGCATTACCAAAAGTGGCTCTTTTATTAAGTTACCCGCGTTGTCTAATAACTCTGGATGGGGTACAAACTGTTTTTTTGATGAATAATAACCATAGTTTCCTTGATTATTCATTGGCGAGGAATTCGTCGGGTAAGTTCGCTCCCGATCAAAGCTGAACATGATCAGATTACGAATTAAGTTGCCAACAGCTATAAATGCAAGGATTGTAAAAGCAAGAATGTAAAGCAGGTGTAACATCGGATTTTCCTCCAGAACAGCAATTTTTAAAACTTTATTTTGTAACGCTTTGCTTCGCCAACCCTGTAACTGACAGTTAAGACGAGTATTTGAGGCACTTTTTATGCGCTTACATTTATATCGAGCTATTTGTCAACCGTTATTCCACTTACGGTAGCATAGGATACATTATTTTGTTAATCCAAATAATGTTAAGAAAATCTTAAGAGTTTTGTACTATTTCTTTAACGGCTGATTTACCGTCTTGTGTAGATGCAAAGGGGCTAGTCTTGAGACATCGCTAAAGTACTCTGCCGAAATTTAGTAAATGCTCCAATCAGGTGTTTTAAGCTTCACGCGTTTGGCGAAAGCGCATTGCCACATTCCAACATTCTGTTACTAATTGATGCCAAGGCATTAAAGTTGCCATATCAATCCCGACTTGTTTATCAGTAGCAGTAAATAGCATTTTTGCCGTACTTAGTTCATCTTGCGCTTGTTTAACACGTAAGAGCAAGTCAGCTTGTTCTTGGTCACTCATAAATGATAGCTGCTCAGTTTCGAGTAAATGGCGCGATCGCGTAAACCAATGCTGAAAATCTTCCAGCAGGGGTTCTAAAACCGTTTTCAGCAAATCAGTCCCTGGTAAATTTGAGTCTGACATAAATGAGAGGCATATTTCCAACTTTCTTACTAATATTAACGTTATTTACGTTTCTTAACATTTTTATTATTTATTGTCTCATAATTCCAGAGTATGTAAAAATATGTAACAAAGAACACAGAATTCATTATATAGTCTTGCTTATAGGTTTGTACAGTTCCTTTGGAGAGGCATCTATAGGTATAGTTGACAGCAAGTTGCTTTTGTAAAGATAATTTAGCGATGTCTACGATGGTCACTCAGCTTGTCGTACAACTTCGTGGAAGCAAGCTACGCGCAGCGTCTCGTAGAGAAGTGCGGGCTACGCCTACGCGTGAAATCATGAATTTGTCACTCAGCTAACCGATCAAAAATTTATCAGAAAATTGGGTTTAAAACCCTGTGCTTTTAGCACGGCTTTATATTAGACCTGTCGCTTAATAAGGTAAAATCAGCGATTAGCCGTTGGGATGAGACAGAAAAATGCTAGACATCAATCGGGTGCTCAAG
>NZ_JAYGHD010000526.1:0-1851 GCF_034932245.1 Nostoc sp. UHCC 0251 | reverse complement strand
TGATGGTCCATAATGATTGTGCAGAGTACAATCATTAGTTAGTTTGCTTAACCAGCGAGAAATCGCCGGAGTAATCTGCAACTGTTCCCCAGCAGTAATGATTTCTCGCAAATAACTTGTAAATAATCCATTGCCAACAGCAACTTCAGCTAGTTGTTGTAAGCCAACAAAGGGAATAAACAGTCTTTCAATCGCTTTTTGTTCAAGAAAACCTAATAAAGCCGATGCATCTCGGCGCAATTCCTCCGTAATCAAGACCAATGTCCCTCCAGAATGCCAAGTAGAAAACATTTCATGGAAGGAAGCATCAAAGCTGATAGGAGAAAATTGCAGAGTTCTTGCTCCACAAGAAACTTTCAGATTTTCCACTTGCCATTGGATTAAATTGCTCAGAGCCAGCTGACTCATGGCTACACCTTTAGGTCTACCCGTAGAACCAGAGGTGTAAATTACATAACCCAAGCTATCCGGTTGTACACCAGAGATGAGATTGTCTTGACTCAACTGCGAAACTAGCTGAACGTCAGTATCTAAACAGATAACTTTTCCTTGATTTTGGGGCAGTCTTTCAACAAGTGAATCTTGGGTTAGTAGTACTTGAACTTCAGCATCTTCTAACATGAAACTCAAGCGTTCATTAGGATAGTTAGGGTCAAATGGTAAGTATGCCCCACCTGCCTTAAGAATCCCCAACAGTCCCACCACCATTTCTATGGAACGCTCTACACACAACCCGACCAGGACATCTGCTTTCACTCCTAAAGATTTCAGGTAGTGCGCCAACTGATTTGCTTTGGCATTCAATTGGTAGTAGGTAAGTTGTTGATTTTCAAACTCCACCGCCACTGCATCTGGGGTACGCTCTACTTGTGACTCAAACAACTGATGCAGACATTTATCTTGGGGATAGTCTACTTGAGTATCGTTCCACTCTACTAATAACTGCTGTTGCTCAAGTTGTGTCAGCATTGGCAATTGGGAAATCCGCTCTTGGGGATGGGCTACAATTGCCTCTAGCAATGTGACAAAATGTCCAGCCATCCGCTCAATTGTTCCCGCATCAAATAAGTCAGTGTTATACTCCCATCCACCTACCAATCCAGCAGCAGTGTTCTGTATTGATAACAACAAATCAAACTTGGCAGTTGTGCTTTCTACTGGCAAAGAGCTGATATTTAAGCCAGCAAGTTCTATTGAGGACATGGGCGTATTATGCAGGACAAACATCACTTGGAACAGTGGTGCATGACTGAGATCCCGTTCTGGCTGCAATGCCTCAACTAGCATTTCAAAAGGTAAGTCCTGATGAGCGTAGGCATCCATTGCCATCAACCGAACGCGAGAGAGTAATTCGCTAAAGCTAGGATTGTCTGCCAAGTTGCTACGCAACACTAAAGTATTGGTAAAAAAGCCTATTAACCCTTCTATCTCACTACGATTACGGTTAGCAATGGGAGATCCCACCAAAATATCTTCCGTACCTGTGTAGCGATAAAGTAGGGTATCAAATGCTGCTAACAGCGTCATGAACAGAGTACAACCTTGCTGTTGGCTGAGTTTTGTTAACTTAAGAGTTAACTCCCCAGAGAGTGCAAAATCAAAATTTGCGCCAGCGAAAGTCTGCACAGCAGGTCTTGGTCGGTCTGTGGGTAGGGATAATAATGCTGGTGCATCTTTTAGTTGTTGTTGCCAGTACGAAAGTTGAGTTTGCAGTACCGAGCCTTGCAACCACTCTCTTTGCCAGATGGCAAAATCTGCATATTGAATCGGCAGAGGTCTTAAAGGAGACGGCTGGGCTTGAGAATAAGCGTTGTACAGTACTGCTAGTTCTTGGATAAACACACCCAATGA
>NZ_JAYGHD010000525.1:0-1858 GCF_034932245.1 Nostoc sp. UHCC 0251 | reverse complement strand
GCATGGGGCATTGGGCATTGGGCATTGGGCATTGGGCATTGGGCATTGGGCATTGATTATTTGCCTTATCTCCCTCATCCTCCCCTGCTCCCCCTGCTCCCCACTCCCCACTCCCCACTCCCCACTCCCCACTCCCTGCTAGAGTTTTTTATAGTTAATATTTCTTTCCGTGGGTATTTTGTAAAAAATGCACACATAAAGGTGAAAATCGAGACAGAATTATTTCTTGCTTCATCCAAGTTGTGCTTGACTCATGAATGTTTCTCTGGCTAAGGATCTGTCTGTTTATCAACTGGTTATGGGTGTGCAAATGCCTCCAAAACCATTGTCCCTCAGTCCTGCTACTCTGCTATCACTGGTGAGAGCGCAAATTGACTTACTAATTGAGCAACAAATTGTAGCCACTTTATGGGTGAAGCTACCACCAGAAAAAATTTGGCAATCAGAATTAGCGCGTTATCAATCCTCGGTAGGTGCATCTAGTCTGATTTATACTTGCCAGATTGACGAGAGTGGCAAAGGGGAAGATGAGGGAGCAGGGGAAGCAGGGGAAGAAAATACCCCTTTATCTTCCTCATCTCCCTCATCTTCCTCATTTTCTAATCATGTCCCCGTTCACCTATCACCAGATAGCCAAATGCGACGGGAAAACTTTCTGATGGTGTTATCGCCCCAGTTTTGCAGTTTAATTTTGGCTCATCGACCACTTAAAAAACGTAAAAATCAGACATCAGGGAAGGTAAATACTAATAAAAACCAGCCGTTGCTGATTATAAACACTGTTGAGGGGAGAGTAATTCAGCAAGTATTAGATGGTATTGAAAAAGCGATTACGCCAGAATCATCTTCAATACATGCTGATTTTATTTGTCCAACTGCGCCCGAAAGCGCATTAATGAATCAACTGTTTGCAAAACAACTCCTGCGACAAGATGAAATTAATCGTCAAATCATCACAGTCCGCACCACCAAGTTGCACCAGCAAAATCAAGAACTGCAAAACAAAGAGCAACTCAAAGATGAATACCTAAAAAATGTGTGTCAGGAACTGCGTACACCCTTGACGCACATGAAGACAGCACTTTCGTTATTGAATTCCCCTAATCTTAAACCACCCCAGCGACAACGTTATTTACAGATGTTAAATACCCAGTGCGATCAGCAAAATTCCCTGATTACTGGTTTGTTGGAACTGGTGCAGCTGGAACGTAATTTAGAGGGGACGGCTTTGGAGTCGGTGCGGCTTTCAGATATTGTGCCTGGAGTAGTCAGCACCTACCAACCTGTAGCCCAAGAAAAAGGGATTATGCTAGCCTACACTGTACCCACTGAACTTCCATCTATTTGGTGTGTGAGTGGTGGGCTGAGACAGATTGTGATTAATCTGCTGCACAACAGCATTAAGTTTACTCCTAATGGGGGTGAAGTATGGGTGCGTGCCCGAATTCAAGGCGATTATGTCCAATTAGAATTCCGCGACACAGGTATCGGTATTGCCGAAAGCGAGGTTTCCAAAATATTTGATCGCTTTTATCGTGTGCGTACAGCAGCAACTGAAGATTATGGTGGTGCTGGGTTAGGGTTAACAATTGTACAGCAATTGCTGCTACGCTGTGGCGGTTCTATTTCGGTGAAAAGTAAATTGTGTGAAGGTTCGACATTTACAGTGCAACTGCCAAGCGTTAGCGATACCCCAAAAGCGATCGCAATAGAAAATGAGTGATAATTATTCCCTTAGTTAACTTTGTGGTGCTATAAAGTTTTACATTTGTTTAAAGTTAACCTAACAACAGCACCACAAATTTGCCTATTGCCTATTGCCTATTGCCTATTGCCTGTTGCCTATTGCCTATTGCCT
>NZ_JAYGHD010000524.1:0-1898 GCF_034932245.1 Nostoc sp. UHCC 0251 | reverse complement strand
CCCACATTCAGCAGGTAATTTAAGACAAAAAATAATATTGGTGACAAGATGCACCAAGGAACTGCAAAATCAGTTTTTGTCTGTCGGTGAGTTGAATCGAAGATTTAATCCCATCAATAAATACTAAATGAACTGACTGAAAACATTGAAGAATCCATCTTAAAGTAGGTTGAGCAGTAGGTTTCCCTTTTTGGTCAGGGAGGTGAGAATCAGTAAGTTTTAATGATTGTCTAAGTTGAAGTTGCCCTAAACTATAAACCATGAGAGCTAATGTCATAATCATTGCTAGTGCCATGATTCGTTTAGTGTTTTTCAGAAAAACTCGTGAGGCAAAAAATAGAGGATCTTTGATAAAGCGAAATCCCCTTTCCGTAGTTTGTTGTTCCTTATATTCTTGTAAAACCGTCTCATTCGCCCAGAGTTTTTCATCTAATAAGTTGGTGGCTAAAATAAAACGTCCTGCTTGATTACGATGAGTCTTAATGACGATTTCATTTTCTCCTAAATTTGCTTGAATATGATAAGTATAGTAACTAACTTCATCTCCTAGCTTCGGTTTCCCGCGACGTTGATAATGCGGTTTAGCTAAAATTGTTAGTTCAGCTAGTAGATGATAATTGAGGGTTTTTTCAAAATCTTTTGCGGCAATTAAAGCATCTGTCTCACAAGCAAACTCTTTATTCCGTAAGCTTTTTAAATTTTTATTTTTTAATGTTAGGGACTGCTCTATTCGCTTTGATAAACTTTTTAAGTCAGCATCTCGACGGTCTTCACTTTCTACTATAATCCACCTTTGTTTAATAACTGCATATTCACTACATACAGCACAAAAACTATATTTCTCATACAGATCACTTTTACTGAACTGTTCTGGCAATAAAAGTTTAGTTAATTCTTGGGCTGCTTTGATGGTTAATGGTACTCGGCTAATCCAATTTATACTTTCACTGCACTGATTCAGATTCTTTTCAGTATAAAAAGCCGCGTCCATTACATATACTTCCGGTTGTTCTCCAAGCCATTGAGACTGAAATTCTCTAATCATTTTTGGAAAAGCATTCTGGTCTAATTCATTCCCATCTCCAACTTGCATAAATAATGGAATTCCTTCTTCTCCAGTGGTTAATAAACTTAATGTAAATTGTTTTAAGTCTGATCTATGGTCACGAGAGTAACCATGATTAATGTTTATTGCTACTGGTTCTGATTCTTCTAACAAGACTATCTCTTCAGCACAACTCTCTTCTACTTCTTCTGAAGAAAGATATTTTCCATGAACTGACAAACTCGTACCATCAATATGAGCATTTGATACCTTAATTCCGCAACACTTTACCATCTCACAGGCTATTTTTAAGAATAAGAGGCTAACACCATATTCGTATAGTTGATCTAGTACTCGTCCTAATCTACTTTCGTTGAGATGTTCAGCTTCTACTCCAACACCTATTAGATGTTCTGAAGATTCCCCACAAAAAATTGACTAAATAAATACAATGGGGCGCTTAGAAACCCCATGCAATTGATAATCATCGCTTTCACCACCAGTCCGGCGCTGACTTTCTCTTGTGCATGAGTCCCTAATTCTTGATCTATGATCTCCACAATCCCTATTTCATCTATAATTCCAGCGATTATCCCTAAATGGTCAATGTCTTTAACATCCACTTGTGGTTTTGTTTTCACTTTAGCTACCTTCAATCCACTTAGAGGTCGTTTGAAAAGTGTCAGCTTGAGCCTAAAATACAACTTAGAGAAGTGATCGCAAGCCCCATAACCCTTATTATCTCGTTCAACTTCTCGATAGCCAAAGTAGTCAAACATACACTGCATGACTTTTCAAACATTCTCTTAGATTAAAATACCTTTTTTCTGGTTTTACCTGCTGAATGTGGGTT
>NZ_JAYGHD010000523.1:0-1938 GCF_034932245.1 Nostoc sp. UHCC 0251 | reverse complement strand
CAAACATCACTTGGAACAGTGGTGCATGACTGAGATCCCGTTCTGGCTGCAATGCGTCAACTACCATTTCAAAAGGCAAGTCCTGATGAGCATACGCTCCTAGAGCTATTTTCCGAACACGAGAGAGTAATTCGCTAAAACTGGGATTGCCTGATAAGTCAGTACGCATGACTAAAGAGTTGACAAAAAAGCCAATTAACCCTTCTATCTCACTGCGATCGCGGTTAGCAATGGGAGACCCTACTAGAATGTCTGCCACACCTGTGTAACGGTAAAGTAGGGTATCAAACGCTGCCAACAGTGTCATAAAGAGAGTACAATTATGCTGTTGGCTTAGTTTTGTCAACCTATTAGTTAAGTTTGCGGAGAGTGCAAATTCAAGATTTGCGCCAGCGAAAGTCTGCACAGCAGGTCTTGGTCGGTCTGTTGGCAGCGATAACAAGGCTGGTGCATCTTTTAGTTGTTGTTGCCAGTACGAAAGCTGAGTTTGCAGTATATCTCCTTGCAACCACTCTCTTTGCCAGATGGCAAAATCTGCATATTGAATCGGCAGTGGTGCTAAGGGTGACGGCTGGCCTTGAGAATAAGCGTTGTACAGTGCTGCTAGTTCTTGGATAAACACACCTATTGACCAGCCATCAGAGACAATATGGTGCATACACCCTAATAATACGTGTTCTGTCTTACTAAGAACTACTAATGTTGCCCTGATTAATGCTCCCTTTGCCAAGTCAAAAGGCTGAATAGCTTGTTGTTGCAATAATTGCTGTGTAGCAATTTCTTGTTCCTTTGGCGACAGGTCTTGCCAATCAACAACTGAGACTGTCCAATTCGTTTGTGTGTGAATAATTTGAGAAGGGTTTCCATCAATAGTGACGAGATTGGTACGTAACACTTCATGGCGATCGATAATTTCTTGTAAGCTTTGTTCTAAGGCAGCCTGATTTAGATTTCCCAGTAGACGCAAAGCCAAGGGCATGTTGTATAATCCACTGTTCTGCTCAAACTGGTCTAAAAACCACAAACGCTGTTGAGCATAAGATAGGGGTAATTCTTCAATGTTCATTTCTTGCTCCTTGGTAGAATGCGTGGAATAGTTAGGTCTGAGTTTTGTTGCTGTAATTTCCCGATTGATTGCGCTAATTCAGCTATAGTTGGGGCATTGAACAATTCGTGTAAAGAGAGTTGGACTTTGAAGCGATCGCGGATACGGGATACCAACTGAGTTGCTAATAGGGAGTGTCCGCCAAGTTCAAAGAAGTTATCATCAACTCCTACAAGCTCTACTTTCAGTACTTGTGACCAAATTTGTGCCAGTATTTCTTCGACTGGCGTGCGCGGGGCTATATATTTTTCTGTACGTTCACTGTATAAATCTGGTGCTGTCAATGCACGGCGGTCTACTTTGCCGTTGGCCGTCAACGGTAGGGACTCCAAAATTACTATTGCACTTGGTACCATGTAATCTGGTAACTTTTCCTTGAGGAAGCTACGCAGTTCGCTGATTGTGGGTGTCTGCTGTGGCTGCGGTACGATGTAGGCAACTAGGCGCTTAGTTTGGGGAATGTCTTCACGAGCGATGACCACTGATGATTGCACCTTCTGATGTTGGCTCAGTGCTGCTTCGATTTCTCCCAATTCGATGCGGAATCCCCGGATTTTCACCTGATTATCGATGCGTCCCAAGTATTCTATGTTGCCATCCGGTAAATAACGTGCTAAGTCACCTGTTTTATATAATTTTGACTTTTGACTAGTGACAAGTGAATGATCAAACGGGTTAGGGATAAATTTTTCAAATGTTAACTCACTTCGGTTAAGATACCCTCTTGCTAACCCAACACCAGCAATGTGCAGTTCTCCTGGTACACCCACAGGCACTGGTTGCAGATACTCGTCTAAGATGTAGATTTGAGTATTGTCAATTGGCCGACCAAT
>NZ_JAYGHD010000522.1:0-1964 GCF_034932245.1 Nostoc sp. UHCC 0251 | reverse complement strand
ACTCCGCAAAAACTGTGCATCTTGTCAACTACTTTTACTGGACTGCCTCTCTAGAGTTATGCAATCGCCTCTACAACGAAATTTAGACAATCGAAATCATCATGGCACACAGACTATGATTACCACATTTCTTCAACAGACGGAGTTAGAAGAGTTTCTTGACAAAACATTGTTGCCTCCAACTGACCCCAACGCAGAGGTGCAAGAGATTCCTGGCTACAAAGTCGTGTACGTCAATGGAGCTTGCCCCAGAACTTATCGAGTCTACAAAGGTGATTCGATGATCGGGGTGATATTTCAACACATCACCCACTGGTCGAATTCTGTAGATAAGATTCGATACGCCGAGCCGGTTGATGCCGCCGCCGGACTAGACGAATTTATGACGATGACAGGCTACTTTACAGCGACTACAGAGCAACCAGTCACGGAAGAAGAGTTGCTTGATATTGAATTTGATGCGCTCACAAGTGAGGATTGGGAGCGGTTAAAGAGATACGTGCCACAAGCGAAACATTTGGTTGCAGCGTAAGGAAACGGGTGGGCAGTAAGACCCACCTATAAAGTAAAAAGTAAAAAGCAAAATCAAATTCTCAGTTTATCGGAATAGAACAACACAACTCATCGGATATACCAATGTCACCCATAGAGATATTACGAGAATTCAACTCTTGCTACCAGAAGATTCAGGCAATCGCCCAAGATGAAAACTGGCTTTTGTTGATTGCGGATAAAAGGATTGATCCAGAAGCCGCAACTCACTTGGGCGATACATTGCATTACTTGGGCGAGGCTATGGGTTGTGTAGAAGAAATCGTTGAAGTCAAGTTTAATCAGGAATCAAAATCATGAAACTCTACGCAACAAGTATTCCTCAAGCTTTGCCAACTTGGGCAACTGTTATATCGAATAATGCAGGGTTGATGGAGATAGAAATTGATGATGAAGACCCTGGTTTTCATTCAATCATCGAAGAATTGTCTACTGAAATTGAGCCAGGGGTTGTTGGTGTAAAAGCTAGCGATTTATGTACAAGACTCAGCATTGAGATGGTTGATACTAACGAAGAAAATCATTTAGAGAACGAGATTAAATTGCTCTAACCGCAGGAATTGAAAACACTTCTAGAAGCAGAGATTAAAAAGCGACTATATCAAATCGAAGTGTTGAAATACGAGTTAAAAGCAATTCCTGCACTTAAATAGCTAAGTCGAACACTATCCAGTATTAACCCAATTTTTAGCAACAACAACGAAATTATGGAAACCATCAAAATCAACAACAGTGTTTTTCTCATTCCACCTAGCCAACCGAAACTACAAGCGAATTGCGCTAAGGAATACGGGCAATTCCTTCTTGATTGTCCTCCAAAACTCACAATTCTAGAAGCACAAGCCGGCGGATATCTCAAAGGTAACAAGGCTGACTTTGCAATCGCAATCTCTCGCCCTGACCGTGCATTGACCATCAACGAGAACTTCACCAACGAACCATTCACTGAACTATGGGTAATTCCGGTTGCTGGCGGACTCAAAGACCAGTTTAAGGGGCCAGCCTCCATGCTGCTTTCTTTCCTGATCCACCGCCGCAGTAAAGACAATTTTGCTGGATTGTACAATCACTTTGCCCATCGCGCATTTCAATCGTGGTGCGAGGAAGGGATGCCGGGAGATCCCAAAGAGTTCTGTTATCAGGCGATCGCTTCGGTACTGAAAAACTACATTTTCTGCGCCGAGTTTCAGAAAGTGGAAGGGACGCTGGGAACGTACTGGTTCATTCAATGGTCATACCGCAACCCGCAGTCTGATTTTGAGAAGGATGCCCTCGTTGCCGCCGAGATGATTCGTAGCGGTGCAGAATCTGGGGCAACAGTTCACTGGGTAACGAATGATACTTACGAGCGATGGGCTAGTAAGCTAATCGGCATTTAAATTGCAACATAGTCACTATTGCCTTTGTTTTTT
>NZ_JAYGHD010000521.1:0-2004 GCF_034932245.1 Nostoc sp. UHCC 0251 | reverse complement strand
CCGCAAGCGGTAAGTGTAGGCTTCCAACAGCCCGATGAAGGGTATGAAGGATTTCCTTCGTGGTACTATCGTCCATAGTTCCAACTATGTCCAGTTTCCCACTACGGCGTTTTATACTAGGGAAAATGTCCAACCCTAGTCTTTTCAAGTTGACTGCGGCGTTGATGTCGCGGTCAACCATTAAAGTATTTTGCTCATCCCAATACTCTCTGATACTGCAATCCGTAAAAATAATTTCATTGCGGTAACTGAGAATCATTGAAGTGTATTGTGGGTTCTGTGAAATTGCTACAGCACCAGCTTTTTCGGCTATGCGCTCCAGAATTTCAAAGAATTGTCCAAAAGCACCATCAGCCCATGACTTATTCAGACCTGACTTAGCAGACTGCCCATTAGGAAGATAACTTCCATTCTCATCCTGTTTGGTTTTATTGCGTCGGGTTAGCCGGATGAAGTTTAAGTCCTCATAGAAGAAAAACTTATTTCCAGTTCTGACAAGTTTATGGGCTGTTTTGTACTGAAAATCTTTACGACTTCTGGCAATTTTTTGATGCTGTTTAGCTTCACGTTTCGCCAACTTACGCCGAGGTCTAGATCCGCGCTTACGTCTATTTCGTTTGATGGAAATACGGTCTAGCTTGGCTTGATTTTTGCGTAATGGTTTTAAAGACGGTAGTTTTTCGCCGTCTGAAGTTGCAAGATAATCATCACCTTGCAACACTGCATCAATCCCCATTGAGTTGTCCCAATTGGGGATAAAATCGGTGGTTTGATTTGGTACAGATACATCTTCCAATACCATCTGGATGTACCAGCCATCAGCCTTTTTGGTAACGCTAATTTGCTTTAAGTTAAATCCGTCAGGTATAGGTTGGTGCATCCGAACCTTAAACATCTCTAACTTGGGCAAACGAATATATAGCCAATTTATACGTTTTAACTTTATCCATTCATTGTTGGCGGTTGCAAACGTCATGGTTTTAAAACTCGCCTCAGTTTTGAAGCGTGGTTTTCCAGAACGCTTGCCACTAGAATCCCCAATCACAAAACGTTCAAAAGTTTTATCAACTCGCTTGCAAACATCCTGTAGAACAGTTGAGTCTACACTTTTAAAATCAAGTAACTCGCCCGACCATTGCACAATGCTCAAATCTTTTTTGATGACGGGTAACTGGAGCTTCTGACTGTAGTAGTTAGGTCGGTCTAGTAACTCAGGCAGTCTGGTTACAAAGATTGGACAACTATTTACAGCATGGCGGTTATTTTCCCACCAAGAGAAGCGTTCACCCAATTGGCGGTTATACCAGTACCGACAAATTCTCAACCATTCGTTAAGAATTAGTTTCTGGTTTGATTCCGGCTCTAGTCGGTACTGGTAGGTTACTTTCATCCTATTAGCTGAATGAGTGTTATCATTTTGGCGTACACTAATCATACCATAATGTTCTTTGTTCTTGATGAAAAATGATTTTGTATCGAAAGGTCGGTCAGTGAGTGACTTAAAAGTTCACTTAGTTCTGACCACCAAATATAGACGCAAAGCTTTTACTCTAGAAATGTTGAAGCGGCTAGAAGATATCTTGGTTGACTTGCTTGAAAAGTGGGATTGCAAGTTAGTGGAGTTCAACGGAGAAGAGGATCATGTACACTTATTGTTTCAGTACCATCCAGACTTGCAGCTTAGTAAATTAGTAAATAATGTCAAATCAGTAACTTCGCGCAAATTACGTCAAGAATATGCAGAACATCTAGAAAAGTTCTTCTGGAAAGATGTATTTTGGAACGGATCTTATTTTGTAGCTAACTGCGGCGGAGTGACAATCTCAAAGCTCAAAGAATATATTGAAAATCAAAACAGCCCAGAATGAATATGGGTCATGGCTCGACATAGCAATTAATTGTTATGGCTACGCCAAAATACATTAACTACTATGTCTCTCCACTCCCGCGCATTCATCTCACACTCCTAAGAGTGAGTGTGAGGCTTCTGCTGATCTAGCTAAA
>NZ_JAYGHD010000520.1:0-2087 GCF_034932245.1 Nostoc sp. UHCC 0251 | reverse complement strand
TAAAAAACAAAGGCAATAGTGACTATGTTGCAATTTAAATGCCGATTAGCTTATTCTACAGCCATACTCGCTAAAGTTGCGGTGATGATTGAGAGCGATCGCCCTGCTCAAGTCTGGTTTAGTTGGGTTAAGCTCTACTGCAATGACCGGACGAATCCCGGCTTGTACCATCCCCGCTTCAATCCCGCCGCCACCCGCGAAAAGTACTACAGCGATCGGGGCATCATCTGGCAGAACTGGTTTTATTTTTGTGTTATCAAAATTTTTGCAGACATCTAATTTTGGTGATGTCTTTTTGGATTTCGCTTTTTTGATAAAGGCGATAATATCTTCCCTAGCCCCCTGCTGTTGCATTAGACGAATCATGTGGACAGCACCAGGGGGAATTGAGCCTATACTTCGTCCTTTCCATACTCCATTAACTCGTTCTTCCCAGTTAAAACCCCATCGCCACTGAATCGGGTTGTCTGGGTCACGTTGTCCTATAACTCGTGGGTAAAAAACTATTGAGCCATCAAGTAGCTTTTTCTTTTCGAGATACGGATAGAGGCATCCTTGGCTATGCAGTTGTGAAGCTCTAAGGTCGTCCTCTAAGAATTTTTCGGGTATTGCAGATAACTCAAATATTACTGATTTAGTCATGCAGCCACCTCCATGACCAAATCATCGGGTACTTCAAATATCCCCAATCGCCCAATGTAAGGAATCGGTGTAATCTCGCGCGGATTCTCCAGATGCCAATGGTATTGCCCAGCCATCCCCCAGCCAGATGCAACTTGTGAGAACTTGCAATCTACTATTGTGACAATGCCAATAACTTGGCCGCGACGTAGAGAGATTAACTCTGGGATTACTACCCCCATGCTTTGGCAAAATTCTCTCGCTAGCTGGTACTCTTTCTTGGTACAGGTTTTTGCAGCCTGAATCAGAATGTCGCCGCGATAATGAATGGGCCAACCACGGTTTTCAATATCCTTAAGAGCATAAATAATTGCCCATGCCCAAGGCTGACGGACAGATAGCGCTTTCATCTGTTTTAAAACTCCAGCAATTGAACGTAAGCGTCTAATGCCGCGATCGCTGGATGTGGATGTGGCTGTGAACGCAGTCCGTTGCAGATTGTGGCGATAGTCCCAAGTTCTGTAAAGCTGAAGCTGATACTAGACTGTCGAGCTGCACAGTGCTGAATAATCGTCAGTAGCACAAAATTCAACAATTGAATTGTAAAATCACGTCGATTAGCTAAATGTGTTTCTAAGTTCTCAGTAATAATTTGGCGACAAGCAGTAAGAGAATTGCACTTTTCAACATCTGGTAAAATTCGGAGCTTGAACTTGTAATCGCGCTCAGTAGATAAACATTCATCAGGGGCAAGAGTTGCCCATTTATGAAAGAGTTGTTGGATAGTTGTACTCATAAAGTCTGTAGCTGTGAGTTTCTGCGAGAATAGAAAGAGGAAGGAGGGATTATGACAAACGCTTTTCCACCGGAAGATATCAGTGCAAGGTTTGATAATATTGATACTCGTCTAGAAGAGATAGGTGACGAACTGGATTTGCTGAGGACAGTACAAAATGCTAACAGGCGGGAAACAAGGGGTAACTCGCAAACCATTGCTAGGTTAGAGCGTACCATTAGGGAACTGGCTGACATTGCACGCCTCCATCAGGAAGGATTACGTGCTGCTCAAAGAGATGCTGAACGTGACCGTCAAACTATAAGGGAAACTGAAATTCAAGCTGACCGCGATCGAGAAGTTTTGCTTGCTTCCTTGCTTCAAGCAGAGCGCGACCGTCAAGCTTTTCAAGAAGAAATCCGCAGAATTTGGGAGTATTTACGTGACCGAAATGGTGGCAGTAGCACACCAAATTAATTAACTCCATCCCGTTTACCTGGCCAAGTTCAAAAATTTCGAGGTCGATAAATCGCATAACATGGTCGCAGTGCCGAGCTTACCGTAAAGGCGATTTTTCTCAACAATCAACTCGATAGTGCGATCGCTTGGGTCTTTTGTGTAGACAGCATCGCGGTAGGGAGCAACGCGATTTGGTGAGATCGGGCAAAAAAGCTGCGATCGCTAAAAATTA
>NZ_JAYGHD010000519.1:0-2205 GCF_034932245.1 Nostoc sp. UHCC 0251 | reverse complement strand
CTGCTCCCTCTGCTCCCCCTGCTCCCCCTGCTCCCCCTGCTCCCCCTGCTCCCCCTGCTCCCCCTGCTCCCCTGCCTGCCTTAATAGTAAGGGTACGGCATACCGCACCCTCACCATAATTGTCAAAAACTCCCAAATTTTTTCAGTAGCTTAAGAACTAATTTTCTTACGCATCATCTAAAGCCGCAATTCCAGGCAATACCTTGCCTTCAAGCAACTCCAAACTAGCACCGCCGCCGGTGGAGATGTGGCTCATTTGGTCGGCTAGACCAACCTTTTCCACAGCCGCTACAGAGTCACCGCCGCCAATGATTGTGGTTGTACCAGTTTTACCGATTTCGGCGAGGGTATGAGCGATCGCTTCCGTACCTGCCGCAAATTTATCAAACTCAAACACACCCATTGGCCCGTTCCAAATTACCGTTTTGGTATCTGCAAGAGCTTCTTGGAAAAATTTCACCGAGTCTGGCCCAATATCCAAACCCATCCAACCATCTGGGATATTTTCAATGCTAACGGTTTGAGAATTGGCGTCAGGGGCAAAGTTATCTGCTAATACCACATCTGTGGGAAGCAGTAAAGCAACGCCACGTTCTTTAGCCTTAGCTTCCAAAGACTTCGCTAGTTCCAGCTTGTCTTCTTCCACCAAAGATTTACCGACATTCAAACCACGGGCTTTGTAGAAGGTGAAAATCATCCCACCGCCGATGATCAGCTTGTCGCACTTCTCTAGTAGCGTTTCAATTACGCCAATTTTGCTAGAAACTTTGGAACCGCCAATAATTGCCGCTAAAGGACGTTGGGGATTTTCAATGGCGTTTTGCAGATATTGCAATTCCTTCTCAACCAAATATCCAGCCACAGAAGGACTGAGGAATTTAGTCACACCTTCAGTAGAAGCATGGGCGCGGTGTGCAGTACCAAAAGCATCATTTACATAAAAATCAGCATTAGCTGCCAATTTTTTGGCAAATTCTGGGTCGTTTTTCTCTTCTTCTTTGTAAAAACGGACATTTTCAAGTAACAGCACTTGGCCATTTTGCAACGCGCCAACTTTAGCTGCAACTTCATCACCAATGGAATCATCAGTTTTAATGACTTCTTGCCCCAGTAACTCAGACAGACGCTTGGCAACGGGAGTTAGGCGTAATTTGTCATCCACACCCTTGGGACGGCCAAAATGGCTGGCGAGAATGACCTTAGCTCCCTTCTGCGTCAAATCTTGGATGGTTGGTAGAGCGGCGCGAATGCGAGTATCGTCAGTAATGTTGCCTTGATCGTCCACAGGCACGTTAAAGTCAACCCGCACTAAGGCACGTTTCCCAGAGATATCAGCCGAAGATAAACTTGCTAAACTTTTTTTGGACACACCAAACTCTCCTGATTGCCTTTTTGTTATTGTTTTGAAAGTAGAACCATCAAGATTTTACCGGAGTCAGGGGTACCCAAGTGACAGAGATATTTAAGACGGTATTATTTCCGATCGATCAAAGCCGAGAAACGCGGGAAGCTGTTGATGTAGTGACCAACATAGTCAAAAAGTACAGCAGTCGCTTGGTGCTGCTGTCTGTGGTAGAAGAACCACCTCCAGATGCGCCTAGTGCAGACGATCCGATGGTGTCACCAGAGGTAGTTGCCAAGCTGCTGGAAAGTGCCCAAACTTTATTTTCTGGTCAAGGAATTCAATCCGAAATCATGGAAAGGCAAGGTAAACCAGCTTTTACTATCTGCGATGTCGCTGATGAAATCAACGCCGATTTAATCATCATGGGCTGTCGGGGGCTAGGTTTGACTGAAGAGGGAGCAGATGATAGTGTTACCACTCGCGTCATTAATCTTTCCCCTTGCCCAGTGCTGATTGTGCCCTAGTATTAGGTCATCCAAAAATGATCGGTAAAGGGAGTCAGAGGAGTCAAGTCGCTTTGCTCCAATTAAAAATTAAAAATGTAAAATTAAAAATTGCAAGACGCGACGCTCCTGCGTCGCTATCGCGGAAGCTATGCCGCAGGCTTTACGCTGCGCTATCAGTGGGGGCTTGTACCTACCTACAATTAATTAGGTGTTACTGAATTAAAGTATGAATCTGGATGTAGAGACGTAGCAGTGCTACGTCTCTACATGAGACTTCTTGCATAAGTCGGGAAAAGGGCAAAAAGTTCTGTATTGTCCCCTTCCCCTTTAACCTTTACCCTTTTCCCCCTCTTG
>NZ_JAYGHD010000518.1:0-2219 GCF_034932245.1 Nostoc sp. UHCC 0251 | reverse complement strand
GTGTTAGGCGTAAGCCGTAACGCACCATTCTTAAGGCTTTGGTGCGTTACGCTGTTGCTAACGCACCCTACGTATCTTTTCAAAAATCAAATAGTAGTCCTATAGAGGGATTATATTTGGGGACTCAAAGAGCATCTTTACTAAGATATAGCGTTTCTCGCACGGGTAAGATACAGAAAAAATAAACAACCGCAGATAAACACAGATACTTGTAGAGATACAGCATTACCGTGTTCCTCATTCAATTGAGAATCGTTATATCTAACTTCCTACAAGGGTTAATGTCTTGATTCTTCACAATTCTCACCAATTTTATTTGATAAATTTAAGGTAGAGTCAAAGCAACTATTGTTTTGATTTGTAATTCCTTGATTGAAAACAAAGGAACAAGCTATGAACACTACGGTTAAATATGATATTGAGGTTATCAAGAAAGAAGCACTTCAACTTGTTAAAAAGAGACTTGTTAGCCGTCAGCAGTCAATTTATACCCTCTGTAAATATATTCCTCACCGTGACTGGCTTAATTTTGAACTTGAATTAGAAAAAAACGAGTTTCTACTCAGAGATAGAATTATCGACCTACTGAATCACGAATCTTGGGAAGATGATTAAGGTTGCATTGAGAAGCTGAAGCTTATTAGCAGCATCCTAATAAAATTAAAATTAAAAATTAATTTTTAATTAAAAACCCTTGAAATAAGTTGAGGGTTATAAATAAAAGATTGTAGGACTTACGCATTGACAAGAAATACCAAATGTGGATTAAGGTTAAAAACCATATCTTTCGTAAGGGCACAGCAATGCTCATTGGTGTCAACTTAACGTGAAAACCACTCCAGACAAAGCTTTGATAGATTACCTCGCTTGTTTCGTTCCCAGTCTCCGACTGGGAATGCCGTCTTAGAGGCTCCGCCTCCCTTGCTGGCGGCAGAGCCGCCAGGAATAGCATTTCCAGCCAGAAGCTGGAAACGAGGTTTTAAAGGGTTTTATGCTTAAGTTGACACCTATGAACAATGCTGTGCCCCTACAGCATGGTCTATTTATGATCACACGATAATTAAGAAAAGCCTGAAAACTTCCTATTTTAGGTAATCCACATTACGATGCATTTGTACAGTTAAGCAATAAATCTTGATTAATGGTTTAGATGGTTAAGAAGAGGAAAGAACCACCGCTAGCGTAGCAATACTTTTTTGTTAAAGGAGCTACTAGCGTGTCCAGGCTAAAATAATGTATTAAGCGTAGGTTGGGGAGCCACTGCGCCCTTGCGGTTTCTGCAACCCAACATTTGTCTGGGTGTTAAGTCTTATGCTTCGCTGCGCGACGGTGACACAAACTACCCAACCTACAAAACTTATTGCACAAATCTAGCCTTGACACGCCAGTAGGCTAACGCTGTGTTACAGCCTCGCATTTTATGACAATTGATTACAAAAAATAAATTATACTAAACCCATTCCAGGGACTTGGTATTAGGCAGACATCTCTTCTAGCTCTATCCATTCAGTAACAGACTGCCATTTACTTGCGTAAATAGTAGTATTTATACGTTTTGCTGTTTGAGGTTTTCTAGCTAGTTTTCCCTGGACAGCTTCTATCAATGAACTGGATTTGTTCAGATTATAAACAGGCATTTCTTGCCAGCAGTGCCGACAAAACCAGTAACTCTCTGCACCGCGGATATGTTCTAATAGTAGATTTGAACAGCAAGGACAGTAGTTCATATTTTTCTCAAATCCTGTTCATCAAAGTGTTATTGCAAATTACGGCAGCCAGTTGACAAGCTCGTAGGTATTTAAAACTAAATGTCTATATTTTGACTATAGGGTTTAAATATGAGGAAGTTGTGAGGAAATTTAGAACACTTAATATGTCTATAAGTTTTATACATATTTCTTAAGTAATGACATCGGGGTGATTTCAATACTTCTCGGTTAAAGGGGGAAGGTGGGCCTCCTTTGTGAATAAGGGGCGGGAGAAAAGGGAAAGAAAAAACCTTTAACCTTTTCCTAAAATCCGATTCCGAATTAAAAATGCACAAAGCGAGAAATATTGGGGGTTATTTAGCTATCTCTTCACAGATTCCTCAAATTACCTTTGTATAATTTCGTATAACTATAAATGTAGGGCTTTAGAGCAACGTTACTAGCTAGTAGTCTGGCAACCCAAAAATGCTAGGTGAGGTCTGGGGAAAGGGTAAAGGGTAAAGGGTAAGG
>NZ_JAYGHD010000517.1:0-2245 GCF_034932245.1 Nostoc sp. UHCC 0251 | reverse complement strand
CTTTAATTTGGGCAATTGCTTCAGTATATTCTGGTGGATAAGTCTGCTCTCTGGGGAATGGGACACTTGCAGCATCTAGATCCGCATTGTTGACCAAAAGCCTTTCACCGTCAGCAAAAGTGACAATCTGCTGCCAATGGTTTGGAGCCGAAGCCTCAATCACTCCCGAATCCCCATACCTTGGGTGTGATTGTGATGAAACGGTCACAATCAGCCATTCAAGCGAGAAATTGTTTTTAAACGCTCAAATACAGTCTGAATAAGGAAAAAAACAAGTATTTTGCGAAAAAGCTTAATTTTGCTTAAGCAAGCTCTATCGTAAATCTACTGAGACTGCTATAGTCAGTCTGGAATCCCGTTCTGTACATTTGTAGCTTTATATAGACACTACACGAACCATTATGCAGATTAGTATTACAGACGACCTCAAGAAACGCTTTCATGCTGCTTGTGCTTTGCGGGGGTTGAAGATGAGTCATGTTGTAGTGGAGATGATTGAGCTATGGCTGACAGCTAATGAGGTGCAATTGTCTTCTCAGGTTTCGAGTGTAAAGCATTAAATCAAAAGGTAGCAAAGCTTGAAGTGAGGATGGCAACGATAGAAGCATTGGTAAAAGTCAGCTAATTCGAGAGTAGTTGAGAAATCTTATGTCAGCATAAATCTCTACATAGAAACCCCAAAAAGAATTTTATATCAAAATTTGGCAATATGAAAATTGAAATCCAAGGGCAAGATGCATTACAAGCTACGGAAGAACTCTTGAAAATTGAAGGACTCTCAGGAAGCTATGAGACTGTTAAAGAAAAAGAGAAGGAAGCCTTCACTCTAGCCACAATTATCTCAATTGTTGGAATGACAAGTGGGATATTGAACATTGCAGAGAAGCTTTTCCAGTGGAAGGAGAAGTACCAAAAATCCAAGCAAGACACAAATGGGGCAAAAATTGAGAAGGTTTTGATTGTTACTGCTGATGGTCGTCGATTACTGCTCAAGGACACAACAACATTAGAGCAAATCCAAGCGATTCTGGAGAAATCTAAGTAATGAAAATTCTCCACATTAGTTTGACCATGCAAGGCAATAAAAATGTTTCTTTGCGCTATTTTTGGGACAACGCTTCTAACTACAAGGAACACAAACTGCCTTTGGCGGAAATCAATGGGTTAAGTGATAAAGCAGACACCGACTACTATACCCATCTGCCTGTTGATTATTCTATCACTGGACAAGCACTCTACAACTGGCTAGATAAATCTGATCGCTTTCTAGCAAATGCCTTAAATCAGCCTCGTCAGCAAGAGTTAGTTATAGCAATTGCCACAGACAAGGGACTGGCTCATCTGCCTTGGGAACTGTTGCATGATGGTGAGGATTTCTTAGTCAAAAAAAGACCGTCGATTATTCCAGTACGGTGGGTCTCTAAGGGGCAGCAAAAAGCGATTGAGTTACTAAAATCTCCTGACGCTAACTCCCCACAAAATCGTCCCCTTAATTTGTTGTTTATGGCAAGTTCCCCCCAAGGATTTAAATCTGAATTAGGTGAATTAGACTATGAAGCAGAAGAAGCAGAAATATTAAAGGCAACAGGACGCACTCCGGTAGATTTGAGAGTAGAAGAGAGTGGTTGGTTAAAAGAATTAGAATATGTGGTTAAGGAATATCAAAATGATCTTGATGTTTTTCATTTAACAGGTCATGCAACTCATCAAAATGGAAACCCTTGTTTCCTCACAGAAAACGAATATGGTGATTGCGTTTATAGTAATAGTGGAAATATTTATGATACTGTTAGATCCTCTTTTCCCTCTTTAATTTTCCTCTGTGGTTGTCGTACAGGCCATTCTTCTGATGGTGTAGTCCCCTCGATGGCAGAAGAGTTATTGAACATGGGTGCGACTGCGGTTTTAGGTTGGGGTGAAAAAGTCCGTGATACTGAGGCTTCTGCCGCATCAAGTAAATTTTATGGGGAATTGTCTCAGGGAATAAGCATTACCCAAGCATTATCTTCAACCTACCAAGCCTTAATTGAGAAAGGAGCAAGAGATTGGCATAAATTAAGATTCTATATAGCAGCAACACTACCCCAATCATTAGTAACTCCCTCAAGAACTCCGAGACGTAGACAATTGCCTAAACCGTCTAATGAAGTGGAGTTCAGAGATGATGAAAAACGTTTAAGGGTAGCAACAAGAGAAAACTTTGTTGGTCGTCGCCGTCAATTACAAAACTGTTTACGAACTCTGA
>NZ_JAYGHD010000516.1:0-2280 GCF_034932245.1 Nostoc sp. UHCC 0251 | reverse complement strand
CATTGAACTCTCCCACTAGCGAACCTGCACAAGCGCAGGCTTTGAGGGGTGTGGTAAGAAATCCGGGTAACGCACTTACAAATAAATCAACCCTTAAACTTCAACATCCAAAGTACGCACTAAAAAAGCCCATTTGTCTGCGGCTTCTTCGATAATTTTAGCCGTGGGTTTACCCGCACCATGTCCTGCTTTAGTCTCAATTCTAATTAACACTGGTGCATCACCTGCGTGAGCCTCTTGTAAAGCTGCGGCAAATTTGAAACTATGAGCAGGGACAACGCGATCATCATGATCGGCTGTGGTAATTAAGGTTGCTGGATAAGCTGTATCTAGTTTGATGTTGTGTAGTGGCGAATAAGCATACAGCGCTGGAAACTCTTCTGGATTATCTGCTGAACCAAATTCGGCAGTCCAAGCCCAACCAATGGTAAATTTGTGGAATCGCAACATATCCATGACGCCGACGGCGGGTATTGCTGCACCAAACAAATCGGGACGTTGCGTTATACAAGCACCCACCAATAAACCACCATTACTACCACCTGCGATCGCTAGCTTCTCAGTCTTAGTATACTTATTAGCAATCAACCACTCAGCAGCGCCAATAAAGTCATCAAAGACATTCTGCTTTTTATCCTTCATTCCTGCTTGGTGCCATTCTTCACCGTATTCTCCACCGCCGCGTAGATTAGGCATAGCATAGACACCACCCATCTCCATCCACACCAAAAGATTTACAGAAAAACCAGGTGTCATTGAAACATTAAAACCACCATAGGCATAGAGATAAGTCGGGTTATTTCCATCTAACTTTATGCCCTTTTTATGAGTGATAAACATTGGTACTTTAGTACCATCTTTGCTATGATAAAAGACTTGTTTCGTCTCGTAATCATCAGGATTAAAATCTACTTGTGGCTGGCGGAAAATGGTACTTTTACCAGTTACCATATCGTAGCGATAGATAGTTCCTGGTATGGTGAAACTGGTGAAACTATAAAAAGTTTCGGTATCATGACGCTTCCCTCCAAAACCTCCGGCTGAACCGAGTCCAGGTAATTCTACCTCACGAATAAACTTACCTTTGAGGTCAAAAATTTTAATTTGGCTGTGAGCATCTTTAAGGTAATCAGCAACAAATTGGTTATTGAGTATCCCGACAGTTTCCAAAGTTTCTGCTGATTGGGGAATGATTTCTCGCCAATTTTTTGATGCAAAGCTTTTGGTGTCAATTGCAATAACTCTTCCTCGTGGTGCATTTAAATCCGTGCGGAAATAAAACACGCTATCATCATTATCGATAAAGCTGTAATCTGCCTCAAATTGGTTTATTAGTTCTACGACTTCAGTATTGGGGTTAGTCAAATCTTTAAAGAAAACCAAATTTTTGGAGTCAGTTCCCAGCCAAATTGAAATTATTAAATAGCGTCCATCTTCAGTAACACCGCCACTAAAACCCCATTCCTTTTGGTCAGGGCGATGGTAAATTAGTACATCTTCTGATTGGGGTTTACCTAGTTGATGATAGTAGAGCTTTTGATAATAGTTAACATCTTCTAATTGAGTTTTTTCATTTGGCTCATCGTAGCGGCTATAGAAGAAACCTTGATTATCATGTGTCCACGACGCGCCGGAAAATTTAATCCATTTCAAGTGGTCTTGTAGGTCTTCACCAGTTTCGACATCACGTACTTTCCACTCTTGCCAATCAGAACCAGAGGCGGATAGACCGTATGCTAAAAGTTTACCATCTTCGCTAATAGACAATCCTGAAAGAGCAACAGTGCCATCTTCTGAAAGTTTATTAGGGTCGAGTAAAACTTTGGGTTGTCCGTCGAGAGTTTTCAGAGTGTAGAGGACGCTTTGGTTTTGCAGTCCATCATTTTTAAAATAAAAGTAGCGTTCACCTTCTTTAAAAGGGATGCCATATTTTTCATAATCCCAAAGTTTGGTGAGGCGCTGTTTAATTTTTTCCCTGGTAGGAATTTCACTCAAGTAGCCAAAAGTAATTTGATTTTGTGCCTCAATCCAAGTCTTTGTTTCTTCAGAGTCAGGATCTTCTAACCAACGGTAAGGATCTACAACTAAAGTACCGTGGTAGTTATCGACTTGATTGCTTTTGTGGCTGGATGGGTAGGTGAGGGCTTTTTTAGAAGAGGGCATAATCTCAGGTCAAAAGTGCTTCTTTACATACTACAAAGATAGACCTAAGACATGGAGTATATACCCGTATTTCTCACAAGCTTCAGGCGTTTGATGGAGCAGAGGGGCAGAGGGGAA
>NZ_JAYGHD010000515.1:0-2343 GCF_034932245.1 Nostoc sp. UHCC 0251 | reverse complement strand
GCCTCCCCTGCCTCCCCTGCCTCCCCTGCCTCCCCTGCCTCCCCTGCTCCCCTGCCTCCCCTGCTCCCCCACTCCCCACTCCCCCTATCCCCCTAAACGTGTGGCAAGATTGAAATCAGATCGCATCGCACTTAACTAGGCAAACGAGATGCTGGGAAACACACTTGTAGGAAGATACCAAATTATTAGTAACTTGGGAGGTGGGGGTTTTGGTGAAACTTTTGTGGCAAGTGATACCCAATTACCCGGTTCACCTCTATGTGTCGTTAAGAAACTTAAACCCCAGGCAAGTGATCCCGTAACTTTGGAGACAGCTAGGCGTTTATTTGATACAGAAGCACAAGTTCTGTATAAATTAGGAACTTACGATCGCATTCCCCAACTTTTAGCTTACTTTGAGGAAAACGCCGAATTTTATCTCGTACAGGAATTGATCGAAGGGCATGACCTGAGTCAAGAATTAATCCCAGGTAAAACCCTGAGTCAAGAGCAAGTAACTTCACTTTTACAAGAACTTTTGACAATCTTAGAATTTGTTCATCAACAGAATGTAATCCATCGTGATGTCAATCCGCGAAATATCCTCAGACGCCACCCAGATGGCAAACTAATCTTAATTGATTTTGGTGCAGTTAAACAAATTACTACCCAGATGATTCTTCCCGAAGGCTTAACTAAAGGTACTGTTGCTATAGGTACGCCTGGATATATTCCTGGAGAACAAGCTCATGGTACGCCAAAATTAAGCAGTGATATCTATGCTGTGGGAATCATTGGTATTCAAGCTCTAACTGGATTATCACCAGAGGAAATAGAAAAAGATGATGATACTAATGAAATTATCTGGCACAAGCAAGCCACGGTAACGCCAGAATTCGCTCAATTTTTAGATAAGATGGTGTGCTACGACTTTCGGCAACGCTATCCTTCGGCAACGGTAGCACTACAAGCGCTGAAAGAGTTAACACAACCACCCAACCAGACAATTGCATTAACTCCTATTTCTCCACCAAAAAATATAAATAAACCTCAACCTAAAAAAGGTATATTGGGTAAAATTTTACTAGCAATATTTTTAATTGGGGTCAGTGGAGTAGCATCAATATTCATTTTAAACCACATTAATTCAAATAACGCCATAGAATTATCCAAGCAAGGAAATACCCTTTTTGATTTGCAACGCTATCAAGACGCATTAGAAGTATATGAAAAAGCCGTTGATATTAGACCAGATTATGCTCAAGGATGGAATGGTCAAGGCAAAGCGCTGGCTAAATTAAAAAAATACAAAGATGCGTTAGCGGCGTATGATAAAGCAATTCAAAATCAGCCAGATTATTTTGAAGCTTGGAGTGGAAGAGGCTTTGTATTGGGAAATTTACAACGATATCAAGAAGCGATCGCCTCTTTTGACAAAGCCTTACAATTAAACAATGAAAGCTCGGAAGTCTGGAATGCGAAGGGTGAAGCTTTTAGTAATTTAAGCCAATATGACCAAGCAATTAAATCTTATGATAAAGCGATTGAATTTAAACCAGATAATTACGAAGCTTGGTATAAGAAAGGATTAGCTTTACAAAATTCTAACCTATACGAAGAAGCGATCGCGGCATACGAAAAAGTCGTCGATTTAAAACCAGACTACGAGCCAGCTTGGTATAATTGGGGAAATTCTCTAGTCAATTTGCGACGCTACAAAGACGCATTTCCAGCTTATGATAAAGCTGTACAATATAAGTCAAATTATTATCAAGCCTGGTTTTCAAGAGGTAATGTACTGCTCAATTTACAACGTTATCCAGAAGCAGTTGAATCTTTTAATCAAGTAATTAAATACAATCCTAGCAACTATCAAGCTTGGTATAATCTGGGCTGGTCGCTGCATCAAACTCAACGCTATGAAGAAGCAATAAAAGCTTATAACAAAGCAGCAACAATTAAGCAAAATAATTATCAACTCTGGTATAATCTGGGGAATTCCCAATACATTTTGCAAAAATACGAAGATGCGATCGCTTCTTATAATAAGGCAGTTCGTTATAAACCAGACCATTCCGAAAGCTGGTATAGCAGAGGCAATGCTTTATTAAATTTGAATCGGTTTAAAGATGCGATCGCATCTTACGATCAAGCAATAAAATACAAGCCTAATTACCAACAAGCAATAGACGGGCGCAATCAAGCCCAAATTCAACTACAAGGCGAAATATCAAAGCCTAAACCTGTAATTGTGCCAGTTCTCCCATTTCCTAATGCTACTAATTCACCGCAAACGACACCCTAGTACAGCAAGGCGGAAGTCAAAAGTCAAAAGTCAAAAGTCAAAAGTATTATGGAATAAGC
>NZ_JAYGHD010000514.1:0-2372 GCF_034932245.1 Nostoc sp. UHCC 0251 | reverse complement strand
CTTTTCCCAATGCCCAATGCCCAATGCCCAATGCCCAATGCCCAATGCCCAATGCGCCTTCCCTTTGTTCCTCTAGACTTAATTTTTCTTTATAACCAACGAAAGAGGTACATAAAGCTACTGGTGTGGGAAGTTAAGTATTAAAGGTGAAATTAATTTTTCACCTTTCCAATGCTACCGAAGATTCCATGCAAAGCAATTTAGTTATATTTCCTAACGCTGGGGCTGCTAAAAAGAGCACGCAAACAGAAGAAAGAACAATTACCAAGTACGACCGTGCTGAGGAGCAATTTATAGAACTGCTAGCAATGGAGGATTTGGATCATAAACTACATGTAAAACCCGAAATAGCTAGTGAGTTTGAACAGGCGCTCTCAAGAGCAATTCGCGCCGCCTATAAAAACGATCGCTCTGATGAACAGGCTCACCGTTTTCTCCAACGCATACTTTATCGAATTAATCGGCTAAAGCTGTTTTGGTATGACGATTTACGACACTATACCAATGAGCGATCGCTTTACTTGTACTCATGTCGTGACCAAATTGAAGCTGCTTGGCAAAAGTGGGAACTGGCACAAATCGATATAGCTGCACTGCAACAATTGGATGTAAAACAAGCTTTAATTGAGCGTGCATCTGCCGATTTAAATCCGCCTTTGTCAGAGAATAGCCGCTACATCCGGGAAGAAATGACTGAAGCTGGCTATCGTCATTTGTTAGCGATCGGCTCCTTTGATGGCTTGGTTGAAGGTAGTCGCCTTTGCTACGTATTGGGTGGTGCTGCTAATGAAGTGCAGTGTACGCTGGTGCGAGTCCTCCTAGAAGAATACGGCAATGGTCGTTTATCCCGCAAGCACTCGACATTTTTTGCTCAAATGCTGGCTGAGTTTGGGATGAATACTGAACCAGAAGGATATTTTGATTTAGTACCTTGGGAAGTGTTAGCTTGCGATAATCACAACTTTATGACCACCGATCGCAAACGCTATTTCCTCCGTTATTGTGGTGCGTTGACATATTTTGAGGTGGCTGGCCCTGCGGCTTACAAAAACTATCTGACGGCAGCGCAACGATTGGGACTGTCAGAGGCGGCAATGGGTTATTGGGAACTGCATATCAAGGAAGATGAGCGTCACGGTCGTTGGATGTTAGATGATGTCGCTTTGTCTTTAGCAGAACAATATCCCAATGATGCGTGGGAAGTCCTGCTTGGGTATGACCAAGAGAAACTAATGGGCGATCGCGCTGCTGCTGCTGTTGTGCGATCAATACGCAAAGCCTAACAATCCGCCTTACCAATCTAATAAATCTAAAAAATTAGAAATTAAAAATGACAGATTTTTTCTGACGTTTCTTAATCATCGTATTGCTATTCCACCTACAACCCAGTTTCTTTAGTAAGAATTTATTTACTAAAGGAATGGTTATTTATTGTCTTGATATTAAGGCAGTAACTAACCTCATCTTACATTGATTATACCTTACACCTTAAATTGCAGTCAAATGAAAGATATCTTTTTTTGTCCTGAAGAATCTAATTTTTACTCCAACTGCTTAGAAAGCTTTGTAATTAGAAATTGTAAAAATTATGAATCTATTGTGGAGTTTGGTTCAGGAGATGGCAGCCCTGTAATCAATTCTTTATTAAGAAACAAGTTTAATGGTGTAATCCAGGGATTTGAATTAAATACTTCTGCATGGAAAGTCGCAAATTCAACCATCGATGAATATAATCTCACTAATAAATACATCATCCATAATTCATCTTTGTTTAATTCTTCTCAACCCAATGCCGAATATCTTGTAGCCAATCCGCCCTATCTCCCCGCACCAGATGACGATATTTATATGCCACTATTATTTGGGGGCGTAGATGGAGCCACAGTTACCAACGATCTTTTATCGTTAGGTTATGAGAATGTGTTAGTTTTAATATCTAGCTTTTCTAATCCAACAAGTACGCTGAACCTAGCAAAAGAAAATGGATATTGTGTTCAAAGTTTTATGGTGTTACCTTTACAGTTCGGCTACTATAGCTCTGATCCCAAGGTAAAAAACCACATAGAAGAACTCCGAAAAAATAATATGGCATTTTATTCTGGCGATTATTATTTTTTAGCTGGCGTTTTATTTAACAAATGCCAAGATTCTACAGTTGATTTATCTGATAAATTGGCTCAGGTTATGACTAGTTTGTGAAAATCGAAAACAACTTACAAAAACAATTCGCAGTTCGCTTTTTCGCCCATTAGGGACTTCCAAATAAAAAAATATTCAATTATTTATTGTGGGGTGGGCGTCTCGCCCGCCCAGTAACCAAAGGCGGGCAAGATGCCCACCCCACAAGATTGGATAATTTATTTCTTGGAAGT
>NZ_JAYGHD010000513.1:0-2446 GCF_034932245.1 Nostoc sp. UHCC 0251 | reverse complement strand
GTGCGATTCGTTTAACCTAAATGAGTAGAAATACTCAAGGACGGTTAGCGTGGTTTACATAACCATGACAACTGAGTGACCATGTGGGTGTAAGTCCCACCCCGCAGGTGCAGCGGTGACAGCAACTTCCCTACGGTAGCGACTAGCCATCAATCCGTAAAGCGGGAAGAAAAGGAAGTAAAACTGGTAGCCTAATCCGGTTAACTCCAAGCAAGAATCCATGAGTAGCGCAAGCGAAGATACGTTTTAACCATCGTCACGCAGAACCAGCGAAATAAGGCTGTCTCACGCTGGAGCCAAAAGGCAAAGGATAAAGGGACTGGCAATGTCGGTTTGACCAGTAGGCACTCCCAATAAACCCGGTGGACAGTATCAACTCTAAAGATTCAATCAATGGTCATTCGGAACGAAGTAACCTATCGTTCTCTCTCAGTCAGGTCGATAACTGAGTAGGTGCTAACCGCATGAGGCGATAGGCAGGATTGAGTCAGAAGCGAAAGCCTCACTGTAATGGTGAGGATATGCAGACGGACTCACGATGAATTGGATTGTAAAGTCACAAGTAGCAATGAATAAGTCTAAAACGCGACCAGTCAATCTTAAACCAGCAGAAAAAGCAATCCACCAGGATTTGCCAATTCTAACGGCGAAGAACGACAAATCGACGGTGGAATGGAAACACATTAACTGGCGAAAGTTAGAAAAACGTGTTTACAAGTTGCAAAAAAGAATTTACAGAGCTTCATCTCGTGGTGATGTCAAAGCAGTACGCAGACTCCAGAAGACACTGATGAAGTCTTGGTCAGCAAAGGTCTTAGCGGTCAGAAGGGTAACACAAGACAACCAAGGTAAGAAAACGGCGGGTGTAGACGGCATCAAATCGCTGACTCCAAAGCAACGTTTCACCTTAGTTGCCAAATTAAAATTAAGCTCAAAGTGTCACCCAACTAGGCGGGTATGGATTCCTAAGCCTGGAACGGAAGAGAAGCGACCATTGGGTATCCCGACAATGTATGACCGAGCCTTGCAAGCACTTGTCAAAATGGCATTAGAGCCAGAATGGGAAGCGCGATTTGAACCTAATAGTTATGGGTTTAGACCAGGACGCTCATGCCACGATGCGATTGAAGCAATATTCTGTGCAATTAGTCATAAACCAAAATATGTACTAGACGCCGATATAACAAAATGCTTCGACCGTATCGACCATAAGGCACTGCTAAACAAACTAAATACATTCCCTACCATTCGCCGTCAAATACGAGCCTGGTTACAAGCGGGAGTGATGGATAAATCGCAGTTCCAAAGGACATCTGAGGGAACACCGCAAGGTGGAGTAATCTCTCCATTACTTGCCAACATCGCCCTCCACGGGATGGAAAATCGGGTAAAACAGTACGCTGAAACACTGCCTACTAGGGCTGGCTACGGTAAAAAGGTTAACCGTGGAAGCCTAAGTCTAATCCGATATGCCGATGACTTCGTAATTCTCCACGAAGACATAAATGTTGTCCAAAGATGCCAGAGTATTATCTCTGAATGGTTAAAAGGCATGGGACTTGAACTGAAGCCAAGCAAGACACGTTTAACTCATACCCTAAACAAGTATGGAAATGAACAACCAGGATTTGAATTCCTTGGTTTTAATGTTAGGCAGTTTCAAGTGGGGAAAACCCACTCAAAACTAGGCTTCAAAACAATCATCAGCCCCAGCAAAGAAAAGCAGAAGATACATTACAAACGAGTAGCACGTATCATCAACGACCATAATGCAACGCCACATAGGGCGTTAATCAGCCGATTAAATCCGGTAATAAGAGGATGGTCAAACTACTACTCAACAGTGGTAAGCAAGAATGTCTTCTCCACAATAGATAACTTAATGTATCCAAAGCTAAAAGCCTGGGCAAAACGCCGCCATCCCAATAAATCGTGGAAATGGATGTCAAAGAAATATTGGCAAACAGTTGGCGGGGATAATTGGGTATTCGCAACCAAGCAAGAGGGTGAAAACCCAATGCGATTATATTCACATACGGAAACAAAGATTGTTCGTCATGTGAAAGTTAAAGGCGATGTCAGTCCCTATGATGGCAACCTAATTTACTGGAGTTCAAGAATGGGTACAAACCCAGAAGCAAATACAAGGATGTCCATACTCCTTAAAAAGCAAAAAGGGAAATGTACTCACTGCGGATTGTACTTTCGAGAGTCAGATGTACTGGAGATTGACCATATAACCCCTCTAAGTAACAAGGGAAAAGATGAATATAAAAATCTCCAGATTTTACATAAACACTGCCACGATACAAAAACAACTGAAGATGGTTCAGTTAGAAGTACGCGCAATAAGCGCCAATTCATTGAGGAGCCGGATGACATGAAAGTGTCACGTCCGGTTTTGAAGACGAGCGGTTCTCGTGAGGGAATCGCTTAGTTCAACGAA
>NZ_JAYGHD010000512.1:0-2519 GCF_034932245.1 Nostoc sp. UHCC 0251 | reverse complement strand
ACGCGATAAATCGCCGTCTCTACAAGTGTTTTGGTCTTATCTGAACTGTATTGTACTATAGGTTAGTTTTAGCGCCCCTGCTTTCATCATTTCTGCGAAAAATTCCATAGATATTAAATCCTTATTTTACTGATGAATAACCACAAAATAGCACCACCTTAATCACAGGCTGGTGCTACTTTTCTGATTTAATTCACAATATTTAAATGGATTTTCTAAATTCCCCTTACTCCTTGCCCGCAACTTACTTTTATTATGCAGCACTGCTACGAGTTAACAAGTTCCACAGGAAAACCGCGATAATTGCACCAATAACTGCTAATGCAACACCAGGAATACTAAGACTAGGTGCTGCTAAAGTTAACGTTCCTGTACTGAAGAACACGCCTAAGCTACCGCCAACAAAAGCACCGATGATTCCTAGTAAGAGTGTTCCCAAAATTCCGCCACCTTGATGACCGGGGTAGATAGCCTTAGCGATCGCACCAGCAATTAGACCTAAAACAATCCAAGCAAGAATATTCATTGTTATTAATTTGGTAAACGTTTTTCACTTACAGAATACATATTATCAATCTTCATCTATTGATCCCATCTACCATCAGAATTAATCAATAATAACCATAAGGAAGAGTTTAATTGTAACTAGTTTTTTATATGTGCCCCCACTGAGTTAGATAATCAATTAAAAAAAAGCTCCTAGTAGGTCTTTAACTAGGGGCTTATTAAACTATTGCTTGGTAATTGCAGTATATGCATTTTTAAGTAGCTCTCTCCTCTACTAGAAGAATTAAGCTGAGTTTTTCAAGACTGTCTCTAAAGTAATGTAAAGGAAGCAAAATTAGATGATGTCGTAAGGCGGGCGTAGTCAGTAACTCGATGGCTGAGAAATGGGAGCGAATACAAAAAGCAACTTTGAGAGCCGATTGCTGCTACTATGTCAGGCTTGTATTGGGGAATGGAGACTGGTGAGTGGGAAGTTTGAAGTCCAATCCCTAATCCCCAATTCCTAACCCCCGATCCCTAATCGCTAATTTCCAGTCAAAATGCCTAATGAAATTTGGTTATCACAATTGCAAAAACATCGTGCGATCGCAGTTATCCGCGCCCCTAAAATCGAAATGGGGCAGCAAATGGCAATGGCTGTAGCATCTGGGGGAATGCAGCTAATTGAGATTACCTGGAATAGCTCACGCGCTGGGGAATTAATCAGTCAACTACGTTCGGAATTACCAGCCTGTATCGTTGGCACTGGTACGCTATTTAATGTGCAGCAGTTACAAGAAGCGATCGCATCTGGGGCGCAATTCCTCTTCACACCCCACGTTGATTCGGCAATGATTCAAGCAGCACAAGAAAAAAATGTGCCGATTATCCCAGGAGCTATGACTCCTACAGAAATTGTTACCGCCTGGAGTCAGGGCGCTAGTTGTGTAAAAGTGTTTCCCGTGCAAGCAGTAGGAGGGGCTGATTATATCAAAAGTTTGCAAGGGCCACTAGGTCATATTCCCTTAATTCCTACTGGCGGTGTGACTCTGGAAAATGCCAAAGAATTTTTGCAAGCCGGAGCGATCGCTGTCGGTTTGAGCGGTGAATTATTTCCCAAAAACCTTGTCACAGAGGGGAATTGGTCAGCGATCGCATCTGGAGCAAGAAAGCTGATACAACAGTTAAGTTAACTTAGAATCAAATCATCAAAAGTTCACGTCTATTAAAGTAATAGATAGGGAAATAAAGGTGAAAGCTGATAAGTTTCTCAAGACTTGATTATTTAAGTGCGAGTGTATCTAAAATGAAAAAACTGATTAATCCTGACTGGGTGCGTCGCTTACAAATACTCCTCACTGGTACAGCACTGTCCGTAAGTGTTTTTACTACTATTGGAACGAGTGAAGTTTGGGCGAATTCCAAAAATCAAGTGATTGCACAAAAAATCCAGACATTACAAAAATCGGATAAGCGCTGGATTCAAATTGATCTTTCAAAGCAACGGTTAATAGCTTGGGAAGGTGACAGAGTGGTTTATGGAAGTGCTATTTCCTCTGGGAAAAAATCTACTCCCACTCTGATTGGTACTTTTAATATTCAATCCAAGTTCAAAACTACACGGATGCGGGGAAGGGGCTATGACGTTCCCAATGTTCCTCATGCGATGTTTTACCAAGGTAATTACGGTATACACGGAGCTTACTGGCATAAAAGGTTTGGCACTCCAGTCAGCCACGGCTGTGTGAATCTCGCACCGAAACATGCTAAATGGCTATTTGAGTGGGCATCGGTAGGGACACCAGTAGTTATCCAAAAATAGTAGGTGAAGCAACCAAAAAGCAATTTAGGTAAAATCATTAATAACAACGAATCAAGACAATTGAGCGATTCCCAGCAATATTTTATGCTGGGAATCTTCGGAGTCGGAATTACGGAATTTGAAATAAAATATAGAAGAGGGCATTTAAGGATTTGCCGTAACTGCCTAGCTAGTAGTAATTGAGGCGAGAAAAACACAGACATTACCAAGT
>NZ_JAYGHD010000511.1:0-2537 GCF_034932245.1 Nostoc sp. UHCC 0251 | reverse complement strand
GTTAGAGAGACGCGATAAATCGCCGTCTCTACAAAGAATGTACTCGTCAATTATTCCTTGACAAACTACTATTTCCGGCTTGTGTGTACACCATAGAAGGCTGGGAGAGGTTTGTCAAACTCGCGTTAATTTTATTTTTCTTAATTCCGCTACCAGCAAAAACCTTTTGACAGCACAGTGATATAAAATATACTAAGAGTAAATACAGAGAAATCTGAAGTAGTTCTCTGTATTTACTCATGTTTTCATATAAAGGGTTGCATTATGGAATATCTTGCTTATTCTCAGATGTTTATTGCTCAAGAAGAAGCATCTCGAAACACCAAATCTAATCCGTCTAAATTCCAATTAGATAGTAAAAAATCTCTTAAATCTTCTGACATAGCTATTACCAAAGAAGAGGCATCTGGAATCACCAAATCTAAATTCAATTGGAAAAAACTTCTTAAATCTTCAGCTTGGTTAGCTTTAGCTGGTGTTGGTGTATTACTTATTGCTGCTGCCCAAATTCAAATTAGTTCGGCTGCATTTGTCAGGACTAACGGCAGTTGTTTGCGTATCCGTACAGGCCCAAGCACCAATTACTCATATATAGATTGTGTACCAAATGGCACAACACTTCCAGCCATTGAAAGGTATGAAAACGGTTTTGCTAGGCTTTCTACGGGTAGATATGTTTTTGCTCGATGGGTTGGTGATAGACCTAACAATCCTTCTGTGACTACACCTGGTGGTGTTGGCGGTTCAGTCATTCTGACTCGTGGTTCTAGAGGTCAGCTTGTAAGAGACGTTCAAACAGCTTTAGGTAATCTCAGAGTTGATGGAATTTACGGTCAAGAAACTGTTAACCGAGTCCGAAGCTTTCAGGCAAGTAAAGGTCTACTTGTAGATGGTACAGTGGGGCCTGAAACTCGATCAGCTTTGGGTATTTAGCCAAAAGTCACCCTTTGAAAATCTCATTTCAAATTAGGGGCGTACATCTGTACACCCCTAATAAAAAAATGCAAACCCGGGAGAAAAACCGATTTTATGCACCCTAAAAAACAGAGATTTTGCACTTTCTTTAATCTAAATTCCTAAGTTGATGTTTCTGATGAAAGACCCAGGTAATTTTGTACAATCTGCAAAATGCGCTCTGCTGCATGACCATCCCCGAAGGGATTAATTGCATTTGCCATTGCTTCATAAGCATCTGGATCGCTAAGTAACTCAGCAGCATTTGCAAAGATGTTCTCAGTTGTAGTGCCTACAAGTTTGGCTGTACCGGCTGCAACCGCCTCTGGTCTTTCTGTAGTGTCTCTTAAAACTAGTACTGGTTTTCCTAAGCTGGGGGCTTCTTCTTGCAAGCCACCAGAGTCAGTGAGCAAAAGATGCGATCGCCCAATTGCACCCACCAATTCGCCATAATCTAGAGGATCTGTCAAGAAAATTCGGGGATGATTGCCTAAAAGTTCTTGCAACGGAACTCGCACTGTCGGATTGCGGTGTAATGGTAATAGCAAAGCTGTATCAGGAAACTTGTCTAAGATTTGTAAAAACCCCTGAGCGATCGCTTGCAGTGGTTCTCCCCAATTCTCCCGACGATGAACTGTTGCTAACAGAACGCGATATGAATCCCAATCTAAACCTGGTACTTTACAACCTGCTTGGGTTGCAGCTACATTCAACAGCGCATCAATTACCGTGTTACCCGTCATGTGAATTTCACCCAAAACACCAGAACGGTGCAAATTTTCCACAGCCCAAGGAGTCGGTGCAAAGTGCAACTGAGTAATTTGAGAAATCAACCGCCGATTAGCTTCCTCTGGGTAAGGATTTAAGATATCATCAGTTCTTAACCCTGCTTCTACATGACCAATAGGGATTTTTTGATAAAAAGCTGCCAAAGCTGCGGCAAAAGCCGTGGTAGTGTCTCCCTGCACCACCACTAAATCTGGCTTTTTCTCCTTAAATAATGCTTCTAACCCTTGTAAACTACGGCAGGTAATATCATTTAGAGATTGCTGAACCTGCATAATTTCCAAGTCATAATCTGCCTTGATGTTGAACAGCTGCATAACTTGCTCAACCATCTCTCGATGCTGTCCAGTAAGAATTACTTGCGACTCAAAACTTGAAGATTTTTGAAAAACCTGAATCACTGGAGCTAGTTTAATCGCTTCCGGACGAGTGCCCAAGATAATGCAAACGCGTTTTTGATTAGTCATTAGTCATTAGCCATCTGTCATTTGCCAATGGTTATAGTCAATGTTCTATGGTCAATAGTCAATAGTTAGCGGTCAATCAGTACACAAATTACAAATATTAAGACTCTTATTTGATTTTTGAAAAAATTCCGTACAACTCGAAAGGGCTGATTCCGTACTCTCCACTCCCGTTCTATGCTCAGTACAAGTCACGGCAAGTCTACTCTCTACTCCCTGTCTACGCAAATAAGTATAGCTACTCTCCCGTGAGGGATACACAAATCAAATCGGATTGCTATATAGGAATCATATTTGATTTCTGAAAATATTTCAGTAGGGTGTGTTATGCCG
>NZ_JAYGHD010000510.1:0-2593 GCF_034932245.1 Nostoc sp. UHCC 0251 | reverse complement strand
CCGCCTCCAGTAGCTTGACAAGAGGCAGAGCCTCTTTTAAATACATTCCCAGCCTGGAGGCTGGGAACGAGACGACACAAGCCTTTGGGCTTTTCTTATTAGTGCCATTCGTTAATGAGTGTTTGAACCAATACAGTTTAGTTAGCGTTAAAAACCTTAAACTGTGTAGGTTGGGGAGCCACTGTGTTGGGCGGGTTTCCCGACTTGTACCCCTTCGGGGAAGCAAGCTACGCGTAGCGTCTCCCCTTGGGAGAAGCAAGTGGCGTTTGAGGAACGTAGACCCAAAGGGGCTTCCCGCAGGGTAACCCAACATTTCCGGGGCTTGGTTGGGTTGCGCTTTGTTTTACCTATTTTAAAATTATTTCTACTCAATTTATCTTGCAGTTCTCTAAAATTAAAATTGTTAATGATAATTCATCTTTTTAATATCCAACGCCTCAAATCAAATTAATTCTATTCTCTAGCAATGACAATATCGTTAGACTTAATGACTGCATAAGCTTCTTTTCCCTCAGATAGTTCTAACTCTTCTGCGGAAGCTCTGGTGATAATCGAGGTTAATTCTACTTTATGAATAATCTCCAGAGTTACTTCGCTATTAACTGCTCCATAAACAACTCGTTTAACAACGCCTTTAAGAATATTCCGAGAGCTAACTTTTAGTGATTTCTTTTGAATACTACTTTCTATCTCAGGCTTTTGAGTGTAAATATTTTCCTGTTTTTCCTCGTGAATTGGTGGTGATATCGGTGCCCAGGTGTGCTGATTGAGGCTACGCACGAGTTCTCGCAGAATCTCAGTTTTGGTGCGTTGAGACTGTTCGCAGAACTCCTCTAGGATCTTTCGCTCGTCCTCTGAGGTTTGAAATGTGACCCATCCTTGTTCTTTTCTTGGCATAAAGTTATCAATTTTGGTTATTATTGGTATGATTCTATCAAGTATCAATTCTATATGCTGTTTTAATAAAAATATTTTTTCTGGAAGGATTTTCTACATTATTCTAGATAATTCATCAAATAATGCCATACATCTAACTACATAAATATTTATTTTTGGTAGGTACAAAACAATTTGTTACTTAACATTAATTCAGTATAAGTTTTGTACCAATATATTTGGTATTGCAAGGGTAATAAAACAATTGTCATCAAAATTATGATTATCTGCGAACCTTTCTGTCGTGATATCCTCACTGATGAACGTTACATCTTGCAATCTAAACAGGGAGATCAAAGATGTCCGCCACAAATTCTCCACCCCAACTGAAACGAGAGTTAGGGGTTGTTGGCGCAACCTTGATGGGACTGGGTTCTATTGTCGGGACGGGTGTATTTGTCACTATCGGGATTGCAGCAGGAATTGCTGGGCCGGCGGTAATTTTGGCGGTAGCAATTGGGGCAATTGTTGCCACCTGTAATGGACTCAACAGCGCCCAGTTAGCAGCTAGTCATGCTGTCAGTGGTGGCACTTATGAATATGGTTACAAATATCTTACCCCCGCCTTTGGCTTCACCGCCGGGTGGATGTTTTTGGTAGCTAAGACTGCCTCAGCCGCAACCGCCGCTTTAGGTTTTGCTGGTTACTTGCTGAATATTGGAGGTTTGAGTTCCAGTTGGCTAGTTCCTACAGCCCTCTTAGCTGTTGTGATGATGACGTTGGTTGTCTTAAGTGGTATCCGCCGCTCTAATGTTACCAATACGGTGATTGTGTCGGTAACGCTGCTATCTTTAGGCTTCTTTATCCTTGCTTGTCTACCCCGTGCTGCTGAGGTGGGAATTGAGAATTTGACACCTTTTTTCAGAACCTCACCAGGAGCAGTACTTCATGCTAGCGCCTTGATGTTTGTCGCCTATACAGGTTATGGGCGCATTGCCACAATGGGAGAGGAAGCACGCTCCCCAAGGGAAACGATTCCGAAAGCGATGATTGTCTGTCTGCTGCTGACAATGTTGCTTTACATGGCAGTGGCAATAGTTGGTATTGGGGCTGTGGGGGCAGATGTTTTAGAAAGTAGCACAGGGCAGACGGCAGCGCCCCTAGAAGTGGCAGTTCGCAGCGTTGCCGGTTCCGGTGGTGCTTTAGTCTTAGGGATTGGTGCGGTGACAGCCATGCTAGGCGTGCTATTGAACCTGATTTTGGGCTTATCTCGTGTGTTACTGGCAATGGGACGCCGTTCAGATGCTCCAAAATTTTTAGCGCGGCTTAACCAACAACAGACAACCCCATACTGGGCTGTGATATTTGTAGGAATAGCGATCGCTCTGCTGGTACTGTTGGGTAATGTCAAAACTACCTGGTCGTTTAGTGCCTTTAGTGTTTTGATTTATTACGCACTTACCAGTTTTGCCGCCTTGCGTCTTACCCCATCGGAGCGACTCTATCCTGTATGGGTAGGTTGGTTAGGTCTTGTGTCTTGCCTTTTCCTGGCTTTCTGGGTAGAATCTGCGATTTGGCAAGTTGGTTTAGGGTTGATTGTTGCAGGGCTAATCTGGCACAAAATTCGGCGAGCGATTACGCAAGTCCCATAGGATTATTTAATATAGGACTCATATTTGATTTTTGAAAAAATTCAGTGTAACTCAAAGAGGCTTCT
>NZ_JAYGHD010000509.1:0-2615 GCF_034932245.1 Nostoc sp. UHCC 0251 | reverse complement strand
ATCGTGTCGCCCACCCCACAATAAATAGTTGTATATTTTTTTATTTGGAAGTCCCATATACCAATCTGAATGCTCGACGCTTCCTGAATTTTGATTGTGGGAATTTGTGAAAATTATGGTTACAACGACTCCAAAACAAAACTCAAAAGTTAGCTGTAAGGATATCTCGGTTACTGATGCCATTTTTGTAAAAACATATATAGTAGTGCCTATACGCAAGGTAGATTGTCATTAGTCATTACAACGCTATGTTAATTAATGAATTAAGAGATATTAATTTTATTATTTTTCCTGACTGGTCTAATTTAGAAACAGCGATTACAGAAGACTTAACAAATGTTCTCAGAACTCTGTTTACCCATCCAGCTAGACAAGATATAACACTGCTAATTGACAGCCAAAGTTTATCAGATGAACTACAAGATAATGCTAACTCATTGCTTTTTGAGACAGCTTTGAAACTTAGCTTAGAGGAGACTGTCTCTGAAGACCTAAATGTAGGGCTTACGGGTCAGTTAACCACACAAGAATGGTCTGTTATTAAATCATTAATTAACTTTCGTATCCCAATTAATAACGAAGATCACCACATTATCCAGCAGCTAAAAGTTGCAGAAGTTCCTATATGTGATTTGTCAGAAATTGAAAAGCAAACTGTTTATGAAGCTGCTCGGCTAGAATCTTGGCAAAGATGGGGTGACTATTTTGCAGACAGTGAATCGCCCGAAAACGCTATTCCATATTACAGTAAGTATTTATCTCTCTGTCCGCAGCAGATTGACTATTATCTGAAGTTAAGTAATGTTTTGTGGAAAACTGGTCAGATGCAAGCGGCTATCGAAACATTACAGAACGGTATTAGCCATTGCCCTCAAGCAGAAGAACTCTATTTCTGGCTGATTATCCGCCTCAAGCAAAGCCAGAAGTATCTGGAAGCTCGTAACTTTGCCCAACAGGTTATGGAGAAGTTTCCTGAAAACTACATATTTAAGATGTTGAGCCATCTTATGCTACCAGAAATTTATCATACTTCTCAGGAGATTGATACCTACCGGGCATGGTTTGAGCATGGGCTAGAAAAACTGATTCAAGAAATAACAATGAATAGCCCTGATGAGCAGAAAAAAGCTTTAATAGGAATCGGCCATCATACAAACTTTTTTCTTGCATATCAGGCAAAGAATGATGTAGTACTACAGCAGCAATATGGACGGCTAGTTCACCAAATTATGGCGGCAAATTATCCACAATGGAATCAAGCGCGTCCAATTTCTGCTATTAGCAACAATCAGCGAATTAGAATTGGCTATCTTTCCTATTTTTTGTGTGGCTGGAGTGGAACAGCTTTGTTCTTAAACTGGCTTAAATATGCAGACACTCAAAATTTTGAAATTTATTCATATCACATAGGACATCAAATTGATGCTGCTACTCAATTATTTCAGTCCTATAGTACAAAGTTCTATCATTTACCAAATAATTTAGAACAGGTGTGTCAACAAGTTATTGATGACAACCTTGATGTGTTAATTTTTCCAGAATTAGGAATGGATGCCACAACGCTATGTATTGCTGGACTCCGTTTAGCACCGATTCAATGTATGGCTTGGGGGCAACCTGTAACTTCTGGACTGCCTACCATTGACTATTTCTTATCCAGCGAACTGATGGAGCCTGTGAATGGGCAATATCACTACACTGAAAACCTTGTCCGTTTGCCTGGTGTTGGGATTTCCTATCCTGCTATCAAAGTTAACTCAGTTCGCCACAACCGATTATTTTTTGGATTACGAGAAGATGCTATTGTCTACATCTCCAGTCAAGCTGCCTATAAATATTTACCGCAGCACGATTATATTTATGCAGAAATTGCCCGTCAAGTTCCCAATGCTCAGTTTATGTTCCTTCGCTCTGGGATTTCTCAAGAACGTCTGAAACAAGCATTCGCGGCTGTAGGGTTAGATAGTCTTGACTATTGTGTATTCTCTCCTGTGCTACCCCGTGGTGATTACTTTGATTTGCTTTCTTTGGCAGACATTTATTTAGATACCTTTGAGTGGGCGGGTGGCAACACAACACTAGATGCGATCGCCTGTCATTTACCGATTGTTACTTGTCCTGGTGAGTTTATGCGAGGGCGTCACTCTTATGGTTTCTTGCAAGCTATCGGTGTAACAGAGACAATTGCAGATGATGCCTCGCAATATATTAAGATTGCTGTGCGATTAGCGGTAGATATTGATTGGCGATACTCAGTTCGTGAAGCTCTAAAACTGTCAATCAACGTTCTGTTTGACAATCCCACTGCTACCCAAAACTTAGAAGCATTCATCAAGCAGGCGATCGCTTTGAGAAAGAATGAAAAACTCTACCCACAAGGGGATGAAGTTTCCCGTCGCTTTCAATGCAGCTAAGTAACCTTATAATCTCATTAAGGTCTAATTACTCTAAGATATAAAGGTCTAATACTATAAAAGTATAATATATACTTCCTGCCCTGCATGACAGAAGAATTAGATTAAACAATTCGCAATGACGCTCGCGGACTCGCTACCGCTTTGCTAACGCAATTACGTTTTGTAATGGGGATTTAGACCCCAACACAAAACAAGCTT
>NZ_JAYGHD010000508.1:0-2626 GCF_034932245.1 Nostoc sp. UHCC 0251 | reverse complement strand
GGACACCCATCCCACAAGAAAATTTGGGATGTTTTTTTATTTGGAAGTCCCTAAAGAAGTTGGTGTCTGTGGCAAGTTGCAAACCAAATTTTTCTTCTAATTCGTAAATACTGATGTCTCTAGCTGGGATTGTTTGAACCATAATCTAACTTTCCGAATAGCGTTGCCATGCCAACTTTGCTGCACCTACTATCCCTGCAAAATTGCCTAACTCCGCTGGCAATATTTGTAAACCCGCCCGTGATAAAGGCTGAACTCGCTTCTCAATTTCTGCCTTCACTGCTGGTATGAAAAATTCAAAGCTGCCACTTATGCCGCCACCAATGACGATCGCTTGCGGTGTGAGTACATAAATCAAACTCGTCAAACCGATTCCCAAACATTCACCATACTCTTGCCAAAAAGTCAATGCTGTGGGATCTCCTTGTTGTGCCAGAAAACCCAATTCGACGGGTTCCTTGAGAGTGCGGCGACGAATTGCAGTAGCAGAGGCATATTGTTCTAAAGAGCCTTGATTGCCACTATTGCAAATTGGCCCATCTGGGTTAAATGAAATTAAACCTAATTCTCCGGCGGCTCCTTGATGTCCAACAAATAGTTTGCCATCAAGGATAATTGCGCCACCAACCCCAGTACCTAAAGTTAGCAGAATCAGATTTTGCAAATGGCGACCGGCTCCTAGCCAAGCTTCTCCTAAAAGAGCGCAGTTGGCATCGTTAGCGATCGCAGTAGGTTTGTCAGTTTTGGCTTCTAACCAATCTGCTAAAGGCACATCGACCCATCCAGGTAAGTTAATGGCGATTTTGGCAATGCGTCCCCTTGCATCGGATGGGCCAGGAGTTCCAACACCAATAGCAACAGTTTGATTATCTGGATCAATTTGCGCGATCGCATCTACAAGCACCGCCAGCACAGCCTCTGGTGTTGTCGGTTGGGGAGCCGCCACAGTCAAGGATTGCAGACAAGTACCGTCGGGTGTAAAACGCCCCAGCTTAATTGCTGTTCCCCCCACATCAATGCCAATTACTTGAATTTTGTCATTTGTCATTTGTCATTTGTCATTTGTCATTGGGCATTGGGCATTGGGCATGGGGCATGGGGCATTGGTAATTGGTGAACAGTTATTGCCTATTGCCTATTGCCTATTGCCTATTATTGGGTGCGAGTCGTTTTCATCCCCGATCTGTTAGCGCAGTGTCTTTGCTTGGGAGAAGACGCGCGGCTTTCAACTCCGATTTTTGTAAATTAGCAAAAGTCGTGCTACGGAAACTCGATTGCTCGTGCCAACCTGTAACTGGCGCACCTCTTAAGATACCAGCAAGAGCAACAGAAAGGATAAACCCACCAGTAGCGGCGGCAATTAACGTTAGATTATCTTTCATACAAATCTCTCTATTGTTTATTTGTCATTTGTCCTTTGTCCTTTGTCCAAAACTAATGATCAATGACTAATGACCAATGACTACTTTCGGATTCTATTTTCTCTTCGTAAACGGGGATTGACAAATTCATTTAACCCTTCACCAAGTAGTGATAACCCTACCACCATGAATGTCATGGTTAAACCAGGGAAAAGTGTAGTCCACCAAATGCCAGTAGGTAGAGCTTCTAGGGCTTGTTTTAAATCGTGTCCCCATTCTGGCACTTCTTCAGGAAGTCCTAGCCCCAAAAAGCCCAAACCGCCCAACACCAAAATCGCATCAGCAGCGTTGAGTGTAAATAGAACGGGTACGCTTTGAATGACGTTGAAAAATAAATAGCGAGAAAGCACAACCCAAGTGGAAGCGCCCATTGCTTGAGCAGCTTCGATGAATACTTCAGTTTTCACGCTCACAGTGTGGTTGCGAACAACGCGGTAATATTGGGGGATGTAGGCAATGCTAATAGCGATCGCTGCATTTAATATCCCACGCCCCACCACAAACGCCAGCGTCACAGACAGCAGTAGCCCCGGTAGGGTGTAGATGCTATCCATAATAAACAGCAACACTTTATCCAATTTACCGCCGAGATAACCACTCAGCATCCCCAAAGGCACACCGATAATCATACTCAGCGCTGTTGCCAAAATCACCACCTGCAAAGCAGCTTGAGCGCCGAACAATGTCCGGGAAAACACATCATAGCCCAGGCGACTAGTACCAAACCAATATTTAGCTGATGGTGGCTCGTGAATTGGATTAGAGAGAAAATCTTTGGGGTTTTGCAGCCATCCCCAAGCCTGGAATACGGGAGCGAAAAATGCCAGAAAGATGAAAAATAGGGTAATGGCTAACCCGATGAGCATGAGTTTTTGGGAAAGATTTGGATTTTTGCCAAACTGTAAAAATGTCGGTAGTCGCCGTTTTGTAATGGCCATAAAGCGATCGCCTAGAGCAAAGCTTGATACGCTGACCATTTTACATATCAGATCGGGAATTGCGTAAACATCCTGAATAAAAGTCTGACTGTTTCGCGGTGGATACAGAGCTAGACTGAGGAAGAGGTGAGATTATGCCTTATTTTTGGTAAAGATAAATTATTAGCCAAGTGTTACCACAAAGGTAAGTTATTTCAAGTAAAGAAAAATTTTAATACAATACAGTTCAGATAAGACCAAAACACTTGTAGAGACGGCGATTTATCG
>NZ_JAYGHD010000507.1:0-2794 GCF_034932245.1 Nostoc sp. UHCC 0251 | reverse complement strand
AGGCAATAGGCAATAGGCAATAGGCAATAGGCAATAGGCAAGAGGCAATAGGCAAGAGGGAAGAGGCAATAGGGCTTTTTGAAATGTACGGAGTTTTTTCAAAAATAAAATATGAGTCTTATCTTATATATATATTGAAATTTGAATCAGTAAACTAAATATTTATATTGCCAGGATCTTTACTTAAGCATTAGATATATAACAACGCGATCGCCTCTTTTTACTTTCGCTTTACCGAGAGGTTTTTCTGGTTTTTCAATGAGCTTATCCTTTGCCGTATTCATCAGAGGTTAAATACAAAGTTTTACTTGCTATAAGTGCTTCTGCTGTCTCATGGCTGAGAGGTTTAGAGAACACATAACCTTGACCCAATTCGCATCCAAGTTGCTGTAACCATTGAAGTTGTTGTAATGTTTCAATACCTTCTGCAATAACGCCTAATCCGAGTTGATTGCTCAAAGCAATAATAGTACTAACAACCTGATAATTACGGTTACCTTCTTGCATCTGACTCACAAAGGAGCGATCAATCTTCAAATTATCAGCAGGTAAACGATGCAGATAATTGAGCGATGAATAACCGCTACCAAAGTCATCAATACTAATTTGAATTTTTTTATCCTTTAATTGGGTTAATAAATCAATTGTCTTACTGATATTTTCAATTAACATACTCTCAGTAATTTCTAGGGCTATGGAATCGCCTTCTAAACCCGTTTGGGCTAGTGTTTGAGCGATGCCATCAATTAAGCCGGCTTGGCGAATATCTTGAACAGAGAGGTTAATACTCATTTTGAGCGGGAAGTGACTAGCAAACTTGGTTTTCCAGCTTGCCAGTTGTTGACAAGCTTTGTAGAACATCCAGCGATCAATTTGCACAATTAGCCCTGTTTCTTCAGCAATAGGAACAAATTCCTCCGGTAAAAGGAACCCGCGAGTTGGGTGTTGCCAGCGCACTAATGCCTCAAATCCAATCAGTCGAACTGGTTGCAGTTGCGATTCTCTGCTAACACATTGGCTTTGCCCGTCGTAGGCATTGCCAAGTATGTCAACAATCGGCTGGTAATATATAACAAACTCTTCTCGTTCGATAGCTTTACGAATATCGGTTTCTAGAGTTAATCGATTTACGGCTTGAGTGTGCATTTCTACATCAAAAATTTTGTACGAGTTTCTATCTTCAGCTTTGGCTCTATACATAGCAATATCGGCATCTCGGAGTAAATCGGAGGCGTGAGAATAGTCCTTTGTGCCTAAAACAATACCGATGCTCGTACTGATAACTACTTCAGAATCATTAAGTATCAATGCTGTTTGAAAATCTGTCAGAATTCGCTCAGTAATTTGAATAGCTTTTTCAATACCAGAAATATCTTCTAGCAGAATTACGAATTCGTCACCACCGATTCGAGCAACTAAATCAACGTCTCGCAGATGATTTTTTAGCTTCTGAGCAATGCTTTTGAGTAGTTGATCTCCAGCTAAATGCCCTAAGCTGTCATTGATGACTTTGAACCGATCTAGGTCTAGAAACAAGACGGCATAACGATAGGTTTCTACTCGTTTGGCTCGGTTAATGGATAATTCTAGTCGTTCCACCAAAAGCGTCCGATTTGGTAAATCTGTCAATGGATCATGCAAGGCATTGTGAATAATCAGTTCTTGTGCTTGTTTGCGATCGCTCACATCTAATAAAACCCCATGCCAAACAATATCTCCGTTTTCTCGATACTCTGAACGCGCACTTGCCTGTACCCACTTGAGTTTGCCAGAAGGTGTAACTAATCGCCATTCATAAAAGAATGGGTTTAAAGTTTGAGCGCTTTCTTTGGCAGCCGCATAACATCCGGCACGGTCATCAATATGAATTTGTGCCAGGCAAACAGAGGCATTTTCTAAAATTTGATCTGGTGTTAATTCTAGAAGGTCTAGACAGCCTAAACTGATGTACTCAAAGACAACAGAACCATCAAAATGATGTACAAAGCTGTAAATTATTCCCGGTATATTAGATGCTAATGTTTGTAACAGATTTTGCGCTTGTTGGCGCTCTGCCCGTACCTGAGCATCCCGAAGTTCTCGACGCACCGCCACTGGCAATCGGTTTAAGTTGTCTTTCATCACATAATCATGAGCACCCGCTTTCATCATTTCCACAGCAGATACTTCGCCGATTGTGCCGGAAACGAGAATGAAAGGAATATCTTTCTGACTCTGCTTTGCTATTTCCAGAGCCATAGGAGCATTGAATCCAGGCAATCGGTAATCTGAAATTATGACATCCCATGTGTGGCTATTGAGGGCTGTGTGTAGCTCTTCGACCGTTTGGACACGTTGCCAGATTGGCTCGAAACCACCGCGACGCAGTTCACGAATAATTAATATGGCATCGATTTCTGAATCTTCAACCATCAGGACGTTCAAGGGTTCACTCATACCTCATCATCTCCTTGGTAAACTTTGAGTTCATCCGCCACATTTTCATCCCAAACAACACCGATTAGCTGCTAAGAAATATAGTCAACAGATGCGCCATAAAAAAATAATCAATCGTTTTGGTAAGCAAGGGGAGCAAGGGGAGCAGGGGGAGCAGGGGAAGAAGAAATTGGATAGTCGTATTGGATGCAGGAATTGAGCATTTTAATTTTTGGATGTTGCTAATACAGACAGGTCAGTAGGAGTTTGCCTACCTTTAACCTGACTTTTCACGTTATGTGGAAAAGTCCACCAAAAACCTAACCCCTAACCCCCTTCCCGTGTCGGGAAGGGGGAAAATTCAAAGTCTCTCTCCTTT
>NZ_JAYGHD010000506.1:0-2887 GCF_034932245.1 Nostoc sp. UHCC 0251 | reverse complement strand
ACTTGGTAATGTCTGTGTTTTTCTCGCCTCAATTACTACTAGCTAGGCAGTTACTTACTTTCTTATATATCTTGTTTATATTCTTCTAATAATTGCGGAATGTGGTCATACCCATCTACACCGATAAATGCAATCATTTTCGGGCGATGTTGCTGTAAAAACTTTTGGAAAGCTTCTGCTCCTATTTGTCCTTGTAAAATTGTCAGTAACCCTGCTGGTTGACGCCACTCACGAGAAGCAATTTGCTCCAAAAGATACATTCCTAAGCAGCCTGTGTAAACAGTTTTTTCGGAATTTTGTAGATTATAATAAGCTTCTGCTAAATAGGCTAAGTTCCGCCCTTGCAGATATAAATCGCCGGAAACTTGCGCTGTTTTAAAGCCATCTTCGAGATATTTAATTGCCGTTTGGTGTTCTCCAATTACTAAATAGGCAATTCCTAAGCTGCTGACACATAAGGCTTTACTTTGAATATCGCCTAATTTCTCTGATAATTTTAAACCTTGTTCCAAATAGTTAATTGCGGCTTCATAAGTTTCTGGTTCTAGGTTTTCTAGTTCCTGAGCTTGCATAACTTCGCTGTAACCTAAATTTACTAGCGCGTTTGCTTCCCCTGTTCTATCGCCTGCTTGCCGACTCAGTATTAATGCTCGTTGACTGTAGTTAATTGCCTCAGCATAATTTTGCTGTTGCACGTAGGTGCGGCTGAGGTGGTTGAGATTGGCGATTTCACAGGCGCGATCGCTTGCATTTCTGGCTATTTCTAACGCCTGCTGATGAAAATCAATAGAGCGTTGGTATTGTCCCAAAGCACGTTGCGAATATCCTAAAAGGGTTAAAATACGCGCTTTTTCTTGGGTTCCCTCGCCTTTTCGCAGAGGTTCATCCAAATAATCAAGGGCATCTCGCAAATAAGTGCCAGTGAAAGAGGCAAAAATCCCGCCGTAAAAGGGAAAATATGGCCGCTGGGCAAAGGTTCGCAAAATCTGGAGCATAATTTGAGAACAGGCATCGCCGTATACTTTCCCAATGCTGCCAAAACCACTTGCTAACTGACTCCAAATCACTGCAAAGGTCAAAAAAGTGGAAATGGACAACTTTGGCCCGGCCTTAACATCGTAAGCTTGTTGGTCAAACCAGTTAATTAGTCCCCGTTGCAAGAACTGTAAAATCAATGCCATTTCCACCCAATCTCTAAGGGTGATCCCCCGTTGTCGCTGGGCAAACTCAATTGCAGATTCTTCCCTAGCCAAGGTGCGAAGCAGTGCTTGGGGTAACTCACTATTGAGTTGTTTCGCCCAACTTGCCCAAGGTCCACGTTCTCCGGGTACGCCACCAAATCCCAAAGATTCTTTTTGCTCGTACATCCAACTGAGCAAGTTGTCTTGCAATCGCTGCCAAGAGGTTAAACCACGGGTAATCCCTTCGGAAAATTGTTGTAAATCTGAATCTGCCTGAGCAAATTGCTGTAATGCTTTTGACAACTGCTGTAGCTGTTGTGAATTTAGCGGATATTTCTGATTGGGATCAGTAACCCGTAAAAATGCTGCTAGACGATCGTCTGCCGCAGATGTGGTAATTTCTGTAACTGCAAAGGCGATCGCTTCTGTGGCTTTGTTTTGCTCTTGCCAGCGTTGCCATTGACTTTGAATGGTTTTAATGGCTCTCAAACTCCGAGTAGCCTTAGCTTTTTTGAGTTCGTCTTTTTCGCTATCTACTTGGTTTTGGAAAGCATTCAGGCGATCGCTCAAAACTAGCTCAAAGACTTCCCCTGTACCGGAAGTAATTCCTTTAAGCAGCATTTGATACACCTGTTCTACAGAGCTAATTTTGCCCTTGAGGGTGGTTTCGACAATTTCATCGATTAAGGCAAGATAGCGATCGCGCAATGGCAAAGAGTCTGGCACTTTGGCTACTAGAGAATGTCACGTCCATTCTAATTCTAGTCTGAGTTTGACCAAGTGGATTGGATGCCTGTAAGGGTTGAGAGCATTCAAGGGGTAGGCAATGTCTGACGAGCTGACTAAGGTAGGGCATTTATACAGATCATAGTGCGTCTAAAAAAAGTTAAACAGATATATTGATATATCACTGCATTTGCTATACATTTTTTGTATAAGTTTTAATTTTAGAGGTCTAACGAATGGTTATTAAAATTTTAGAATTAGGTCTTCTGATGAAGCTTACCGAAGAAGAAGAAGAAAGCTATAAAGGAGGTACTCCTACAGAAATTAAAGATCCTGCTAGTGGCGTTTCCAATGGTGTTGAATCTACTAAACCTTCACCACCAATAACACTAGGTATTTCGCCAGGAATAATAACACCAGATATTTTGCGAGCAGGTGTGGAAAAACCAAGTGTGGTAAAACCAGGTGTCGTAAAACCAATTGTGGGAACAATTCCGGAAACAACCTAAGTATAAGCTGCTATTAGTAATTTCATAATATAGAAAGCAGCTATTGTTCCTACGTTCACCAAGGTGGTATTGAAACAAAAACCGGAGAAGACAGGAAACTTCTCCGGTTTTTGCCTTGTATCTAGTACATTTTCTGCTAATACAAATTTTTTACTTTAAGTAAGTCGGTTTTAAAAAATAAACTTATCTGACACAATATAAAATTACGGCAACAGCTTATAAATTAGTCATTCCAGAGTTTTTATAAAACTAAACATACATAGGTTTTATCGTACCCACTTACTTGGTTTTGGTTCTCAATCTACAACTAAAGTTTTTAGGACTTACACATTGACAAGAAATATCAAATATGAAGCAAGTTTAGAAACCATATCTTTCCTAAGGGCACAGCATTGTTCATTGGTGTGAACAAAAGCCTAGTGGTCTGGCAAGTCAACTTTGATGAGTTAATGCCGTTTTTTGGTATGCTTA
>NZ_JAYGHD010000505.1:0-2982 GCF_034932245.1 Nostoc sp. UHCC 0251 | reverse complement strand
TCTACAAGGTTTTGGGTTTTATATATGTACTTCATTTACCTGAAATCTGCTGTATTTACATTTAATTGGTGAAAAAATGGAAGACTCAGTGTTTGTTATCTTTCTTGCTTTTGGGTTTATTTGGGTTTTGATGGGAGTTGTCGGTTGGATTGCATTTTTAAAATCTGAGGGTGAGGAAATTAAGTTTGGTAAGTGGGGACTTATAGTTGCTATTCCAATCTTAATACCAATAATTGTTGCTCTGATTATTGGCATATTTTATCATTAGTCGTTAATTGCACCCCTAACCAAAATCACTGTACTTTCTACACCAGAGGCGATCGCTTCTGGAATATTACCTTGAATCGCTTGCTGCAACAATCCCTCGCGCGATGCTCCCAAAACTACAACATCGTAACCTTCGGTTTGTACTAGGTTAATCACACCTTCAGCAACTGAATCTGCTTGGACTGGGAGAGCAACTACACTACTGGACAATTTGCGGCGACGCATTAAATGGCGGATGGCTTGTTCTGAAACTGACATATCTGGCTTGAATTCAAATGGCTTAAACACCTGTGTCAAGTGAATTTGCGGATTATTCCCTAATGTAATTAAAGCCGGTAGTAATTTAATCGCCAGTGGGGAATTGGGGCCACCAGCCATCGGTACTAGCCAACGGTTGAAGAGGGGGCTGGGGACTGGGGATTGGGGAGTTTTGCCTAATTTTACTAATACTACTTCGCAGGTGGCTTGGTGAATTATGGTGTCTACAACGTTGCCAAAAATCCGGCCAGGGGTAGATGTGTTACCTTTCCATCCCATTAAAATTAAGTCGATGTGTTGTTCGTTGATTGTCTCTAAAATTGCCTGCGCTACGTCGTGGGTAACTCGTATCTGCGTGTGCAAGGGAATTTTCCACTTTTTAGCTAAGACTTCCGCCTGTCGTAGCAAGCGGCGGCTTTTTGCCGTCCTTACCTGTGTTTCTGACGGGGAACTATGGCGGGGTACCAGCATTACTTGCACGCAATCTATTTCATAATGGCGATCGCGGGCAATAGCTGCTGCCATTTGTAATAAAATACCTGCTGTTTCGGGATTAGCTACTGGCACTAATAATCTACCACTGCCGATGCTTGGCGATCGCGTTTGGTAAACTACATAAGAAGGTTCTGGTCGCAGTTTCAGAGTCCGGTTATCACAATTGAGATGATTTGCTTCCGCCCGAATAATATCTGCACGAGTAATAATTCCGATCAGTTTTCGTCCATCCACCACAGGTAAGCGACTGATTTGATAGCGATCGAGTAAATACAGCACATTGCTCAGGGTATGGATTGGTGTTACTGTCATCGGGACAGGCGTCATAATTTCTTTTAAGAAAATATCGCCTAAATTGCGTTCGCGGAGCGTGTGCTTTGCACTCTCGCGGATTTTTAGCAAATCTGATTGCGTCACAATCCCTACTAACTTGCTATCTTCTACCACAGGGAAACCGCGATGATGGGAACGAGCAAAGGATTGCATTGCTTCTTCCAAGCTCATCTCTGCATCCAGAGTTTCTACCCGTTCTTGCATCACATCTTTTGCAGTTAACTTGGTTAATGCTCCTTCCATAGGAGCTTCTTTGGTGAGAGTGATGCCTTTTAATTCCAAAAGTTTCTCATAAAGCGAACCAGGCACTACCTTATCCGCAACCAGGTAGGCTGCTACAGAAACAATCATCAAAGGTAGCACCAGATTGAAATCTGTAGTCATCTCAAACACAATCACAATTGCTGTGATTGGCACTTTAGAAACAGCGCTAAAAAATCCCCCCATACCCGCTAGCGCGTAAGTAGTAGGAGAACCTGTTCCGGTGATGTATAGCTCAGAGACACCAATGATGTGTCCTAAACAAGAACCTAAAATTAAACTGGGAGCGAATAATCCCCCCGGCGCTCCTGAACCGAATGCTATCAGTGTGAGGATGAACTGGGCCGCAAAGGCGATCGCTGCTACGCTAGGATGGGCCCCTCCAGTAATTAAGGACTCCCGTAATCCCGTATTATCACGAAAGGATGCCGGCAGCATGGAGACAACAACACCAGAGATAAATCCAGCCAAAGCTACCCGCAGTGGTAAGCTGATATGCAATTTTCTATAAAATTTAATACTAAATATTAAGCCGCGATTAAACAATGCACCCAACAACCCTGCCAAAATCCCCAAAAGCAGGAAAAAGGGAATTTCTGGGATGGAGAATTGGCTGGAAGATTGTACCAATTGCAGGTTAAGGTCTAAACTGCCACCACCTAAAAGTCGGGATATCACCCCACCAATAAAGGAGGCGATAATCGCAGTTCCCAAAGTCAATCCTGATAAATCTTGGAGTAATTCTTCAACGATAAACAATACACCTGCGATCGGGGCATTGAAAGCAGCTGCCAAACCTGCACCCGCACCAGCTGCAATCATTTGCCGCCGATGATCTGGGGAAGTGGGAACCCAGCGACTCATCCCTGCTGCCAAACCTGCCCCTACTTGAACGGTGGGGCCTTGCCGTCCCAGAGTCATGCCGGAACCGATAGTGATGATGGCACTGAGTAACTTTATACCTGCCACGCGCCAGGATAGTTTCATCGGTACATTGGCCAGAGTTGCTTTGACTTGCGGAATACCGCTACCAGAAGCCTCTGGTGCTAACCTTTCCACCAACCATCCAGCCAAAAATCCCAGGATCAGACCAATTGCTGGTAGTGCCAGCCATGCCGGGAAAAGTTGGGTAGTATGGACTCGCCATGTCCCCAGCCATCCCGACCCTACTTTCAGGAACACCGCAGATAGGGCTGCAACCAGACCGATAACACAAGCTTCGGCGATCGCTAAACCTCTTCTAGGCTGCCACCAGATGCGAAAGCGCTGATTCAGAACAGGAAGAGACATAATTTTTGGGCATTGGGCATTGAGCATTGGGCATTGGGCATTGGGCATTGGGCATTGGGCATTGGGCATTGGGCATTG
>NZ_JAYGHD010000504.1:0-3066 GCF_034932245.1 Nostoc sp. UHCC 0251 | reverse complement strand
ATGAGTTTTGAAGCATTTCGTGACCGTTTGGCAAAAATATCGTTCAAATCACAATGCAACAATGCTGCAAGTGATTAATTTTGGTATTTAAGGGATTCTACAAAGTAGAATTTTGACTTGTGCATTTATACAGGTAGGGGTGAGATTTTGGTACTGATTATTAGGGAAAGAGCAACTCTCGAACAAGTGGAGTTAATGCTGCAAACTTTGCGAGTTTACATTAAAGTGGCAGTAGATATAGAAAGAGGGATTTTAGCTGGAGGAGGAGAGAAACACGCTTTCTGTGAAGCAGCATTGCTTGAAGACGGTAGTAAACAGCGAGATATCTGGGGTGCGGATTGGACTCCCTTTAACCAATCAATCGCCTATGAATCGATTATTAACATACGTCCAAGCCAAAATAATCGCTCAATGGTAATTCAAGACCTAGCGATTCAAGAACGTGTTAAAAAAATAACTCAGGAGTTGATTGGTGGATATGAACCAGAATTTAGATGAAAAACAAGCACGGTTTCAAGGCGAAAATACATCACATCGCTTAGGGCATATAGCTTCTAATTTAGCTAGGCTGAGAACATTTTGTGACACTGCTTACCCTGAAGCGGTCAAAAGTGTTGCAGATGAAACTATGTGTTTTATCGAATGGACAGCAGCAGAAATTGAACCTGAATATGCTGAAGAACTGGTTAACATTCAAATCCAACTAGCACGTTGGAAATTAAAATTTGATAGTCTTTGGTCTAATGAGAGCGAACGTAAAAATATGTCCGAGCAAGCTAGTACCTGGTCAGAGCGAGTATTAGATATGTCAGGGTTGCTGTCTGAATCTATCTAAAACTTTAATCATTACGGTATTCTAGATTTTGTAAAAAATATGAGCGATCCCTTATAGTTTATGGACAAATAATTCATTTTGGATATGGCACTTGTTGAAAGTTTTTTTGTGTTGCCCGCCTCTCAATTAAGGTTGTTGCGATTAGGTGTTGGTAATTGAAGCACCTCAGAAAAACGTGAATACTTAACCGCATCAGTAGGAGGATAATCTGCTGACACTGCAATCAACCCAATTTTAAGATCCTCGAAATAAATCACGCCCCCGATACGCCGTTCAACTTGAAAAGGGCCATGAAATAAACCATACTCTGCAATGTAGATCAGGAGAAAGTCAGTAATCTTTACTATCCTACCAAACATTTGCTCACAAGTTTTTTGGATGACACCATCTATGTATTCATTATAAGCAGGCTCTCCCAGATCAGTAAATTCTGCATGATCCGCAAAATGATCCATGTAAAACAACCAGATATTGGACAAGTCTGCTTCTGAGGTCAGTTTTTGCCTCAGTTCCTGAAATTGGTTGATGTTCATAGTCTGGATATTGATGAGGTGGGACGAGCAAACAGCACTGTAAGAAATTTACCATCAGTGATAAATTGTTGATTAACGAAGCCAAAGATAAAACCAGTCAGGTGCGATCGCTACTTGTAACGCTCCAGTTAAATTTGCTAGCACATTTTAAGTCATGTTGCAAAAATAGTGTACGTGATCCAGTTTTGACTTCAAGCGGCTGTAGAATAGCAAATAAAAGCAATCTTTGGTTTAATATTTCCGCTCTTACTTGTTTGTAGAAAGTAGTAATTTATGACAGAAACACAACAAGAAGAAATCATAAATTTACGGGCATTGAATTTAACACCCAAACAGATAGCCCGAAAATTGGGTATTAAAGTGTCAGAAGTGAATGCAGCGATTCAAAATCAAGCACAGCAAACCACATTAGATAGGTTGACAAAAGGAGAGCTAGACCCCGTATATCAGTGTTTAGCAAGCGAGAGTCTTATCCAATTGTTACCGAAAATCCCGCCAGAAAACAGCATCAAAAATCTGCTAACAAAAATCCTACCTGTAAAAAACAATGACGATATCGATCGCGGTTTAGGATTGGTAGTTATTGCAAGAGCTGCTCGATACAATCAAATCACGGTCTGTAGCTACCTTTTAGATATATGGTGCTTGGGCGTTAAAGATACCATACCACCACGTACAGTAGACAGGATAAAATTTAAAGAATTTACAGAATCACTATTCGAGCCATTTCCCGGAAAACCGCAAGAAGTTCCCCTTGAAGTTGCCCAAGGGATGATATTTAGTGCTTGCGAATACGCTCTAAGCTTAGGATTTCAACCACACAAAGACTTTGAAAAATCGCGTTCGCATATCGGAGAATGGGATGAAAGAATACGTATTGAATGTGGTCGTGACGGGAAACCATTCTATGTCAGTGGGCCCCACGATAATCCACAAAAAATCATGGAAACATTGAAGAGAAGCAGGGGTGAAAGTAATTTTGATTTTCTGATTGGTTCAGATCCTATTGAAAAGAATTTTTGGTAAATGCAATTAATTTGATTTTCTGGTGCCTCATTACGATGTCATCCAGTTTTGGAATACTCAGCGCAGTGAATGATTTGAGTTGCACCGTGAGACTTTGGCATGGCGAACACACGGTTGGGTTGCAGCACCTGAAGTCCTTCAACTACTTGCCCCAGGAATGTCAGCAGGTTCAGGAGATTAGCGATGCCTGCGGCAGGCTGTTAGGTGTCGCATCAGTAGGTTAAGGAAAAATGAAAACTTGGAAGATGCTCCAAGTACTGTCTTAAAGCACTTGGGGGAGTTGAAGCGACCGTATTTGACTCTTGTGGAGGAGAAGCTGTTGGGTGTGATAGAGAAAGAGTACGGCATCATAGATGAGATACCACGTAATTTTCAATCAACCAAGGACTAGGAGAAAACAGTAATGCAGAGTATAAAGTTATGTTCTCATGTTGGGTCTGATGGCATTTTGCACCTTGAGATTCCCGTTGGCATCACAGACAAAGAAATGGAAGTCGTGGTGATTTATCAACAAATAGAACCATCAACACCTACAAAAACACCAGAAGAACTGGGATGGCCACCCGGCTTTTTTGAGCAGACTTACGGTAGTTGTCAAGACGATCCAATTGTTATTGACTAAGCTAATCGGCATTTAAGCTGCATAATATAAATGCAGAGTCGGTTGAAAAT
>NZ_JAYGHD010000503.1:0-3143 GCF_034932245.1 Nostoc sp. UHCC 0251 | reverse complement strand
CCTTTACCCCAAACCCGATTCCGAGTTAAAAATGCTTAACCGAAAAGTATTGCCTGTGGTGACATTAAAGAAAAGCTCGAAGACAAACTTTTGCAAATTAATCACCAAATCAATCAGTTGTTAACTTTACGGTCTGAAATCAAGGGATTACTTTCAGGCTGGAAAAATATGGGCGGACAGCATGAGGATACAATTTGTCCCATTATTCAAAACAACCCTTAGTGTTGATACCAATTCTTTGAACTTTAGTTCCCTGCTAGGGGTAATCTAAAAGTTTTTGATACATCACTCAAGACTTTTAGGATTCAGGATTTTTATAGAGAAGAAACCACCATAACTCTAGTCCCATCAAGGCTAAACCACCGATCGCAACCCCAACTTTTAAGCTTAAAGGTTGCTCTATGCGGCGAAATTGACTGGTTTGCTCTGATGAGTGGGCTGGCATTTCTGCTAATGTTACACCTGATGTTCCAGTGAGAAGCACTAAAGCTATCAGGCTTCCCCAAAGCATTTTTTTTCTGAACATTTGCTAAATTACCCTGCAATTATGAGGTAGTTTTTGGTTGAAAGTTACGCAATCTAAGAGCATTGCTAACAACCGAGAGCGAAGAAAGAGCCATCGCCGCCCCAGCGATAATTGGATTGAGTAACCAACCAAAGATGGGAAATAGAATTCCAGCCGCAATGGGAATACCAATAACGTTGTAAATAAAGGCAAAGAAGAGATTTTGCCTGATATTGTTGATGGTGGCGCGACTAAGTTGAATAGCTGTAACAATTCCTTGCAAATCACCAGAAATTAGAGTGATATCGCTAGCTGCGATCGCTACATCTGTTCCCGTACCAATGGCAATTCCTACATCAGCCTGCGCTAGGGCTGGGGCATCATTTATGCCATCGCCCACCATTGCGACAATGGAGTGGGGGGATGAGGGAGAATAATTGTTTGCTTGCTCCCCCTGCTTCCTCATCCTCCCCTGCTTCCCCTGCTCTCTTTGCAGAGATTGAATAATCGCCGCCTTTTGATCTGGGCGGACTTCGGCAAAGATTCGCTCGATGCCAACTTGTAGAGCGATCGCTTCGGCAGTTTTACGGTTGTCTCCAGTGAGCATTACTACTTCTAAGCCTAACTTCTGTAAAGCTTTCACTACTGCTGTTGATGAAGGTTTGAGAGCGTCGGCAATACCCATTATTCCTTGTAGATCACCATCTACAGCAATCAAAATCACTGTTTTACCAGCCGCTTCCCAGTCATCTTTATACTGCTGGAGACTTATGGTGTTAATTCCAAGTTCTGTTAGCCAACGTTGTGTACCAATTTGCACAAGCTGATTTGAAACAACTGCTTGAACTCCACTACCTGCGTTAGCTACGAAGTTCTGTGCATCTATTAAACTCACTTCTTGAGACTGGGCATATTTCACCACAGCTTCAGCTAAAGGATGCTCAGAATTTCGTTCTACCGCTGCTGCTAACTGTAAAAGTTTGATTTCATTACCGTTAGCTGTACCGTTGACAGTCACAAAGTCTGTAACTGTAGGTTTACCCTGAGTCAAAGTACCAGTTTTATCTAGAACGATGGTTTGAATTTTGTGTGCTAGTTCTAAGCTGTCAGCGCCTTTAATCAAAATACCATTTTCTGCACCTTTGCCTGTCCCCACCATGACAGAAGTCGGGGTAGCTAAACCCAAAGCACAAGGACAAGCGATAATTAGTACACCCACCGTTGTCATTGTTGCTAGGGTGAGATTGCCAGTGAAGTTAAACCAAATGACGAAAGTAGCGATCGCAACGGCAATCACAGCTGGTACAAACCAGCCTGTCACCTGATCTGCCAAGCGCTGAATTGGCGCTTTAGAACCTTGGGCTTGTTGCACCAGTTTGACAATTTGAGCCAAAAATGTATCATTTCCGACTCGTGTCACCCGAAACTGAAATGCACCCGCACCGTTAATCGTCGCTCCAATTACCTCATCTCCTGGCTGCTTTTTGACTGGCAAACTTTCACCCGTCACCATCGCTTCATCTACCGTCGAACCGCCTGCAATCACTTCGCCATCTACGGGAATCTTTTCACCAGGACGTACCAAAATCACATCGTTGATTCTGACTTCGGCGATGGGAACATCAATCTCTATTCCATCACGGATAACTCTGGCATCTCTAGCTTGTAATCCGATGAGTTTACGGATGGCTTCAGAAGTTTGTCCTCTAGCGCGATTTTCTAACAACCGCCCCAGCAAAATTAGGGTAATGACAATGGCAGCAACTTCGTAATAAATATGAGGTATTAAGCCCTGAGCAATAAAAAATCTCGGAAAAACAGTAACAAACAAAGAATATAGATACGCTGCACTTGTACCTAAAGCAATCAGCGTGTCCATCGTTGCCGTATGGCGCTTGAGGGATTTCCAGCCATTTTGGTAAAAAGATCCGCCACACCAAAAAACGATGGGTGTTGTCAGCACTAACTGTACCCAAGGATTTTGTAGAAAACTTGGAATCAAGGGTAAGTTCAGCCCAGTCATCATGGGGAACGACCCCAAAAATAGGAAAATGCTGATTACACCTCCCACCGCTACCTTGAGGGAGAGTTGGCGTTGTAATGCTTGCCTACTAGCTTTCTCTGCATCATCTTCTTCGGTGAGCAATTCTTCCTGGAGTGAGTAAGAAGAGTATCCCGCAGATGCGATCGCACTTTGGATTTTCTCTAAATTGGCTAGAGAGCGATCGTACTTGATGGCGGCTTGTTCTGCCCCAAAGTTAACGTTGCAGTCCCTTACCCCAGGAACAGAGCGAATTGCCTTTTCGATGTTGTTAGCGCAAGCAGCGCAACTCATACCTCGAAGTTTAAGTGTGAGAGTATCCATAACTCATAACTAAGATGAACCACTGTGATTGGTGTGGGACGTGAAGAAGGCAGGAGGCAGGAGGAAATTATATGAGACTGTTGCTCTCAACTCGATCTAATTCCAAGCCGCCAAATCATAAATTTTGATAGAGGTCTTAAACCACAAGCTCGCTCTGATTGCGGCAGGAGGCTCTATACCCGGATTTCTCACCACACCCCTCAAAGCCTGCGCTTGTACAGGGGAGCAGGTTCGCTAGTGGGAGAGTTCAATGTGCCTTGTTCTTTCCCCTCT
>NZ_JAYGHD010000502.1:0-3275 GCF_034932245.1 Nostoc sp. UHCC 0251 | reverse complement strand
TTCTCCGTATTTACTTATCTTCACATAGTTTGGTTTTTTCATGCCTACTTACTTAGCTGTTCTAGATTGATTATAGAATAAGGGCATAAAAATCTTATGCCCTTATTTTCGTATCACACTGTAGCACGCGATCGCACAGAGCGCAGTGTCTTCGGCGACGCGCTCCGCAAACAACGGGCTTTGCCAACGCAACTACCCAACCTAGTACGAATATAGAAGTAATTGTGGTAGATGGTGGCTCCAAAGATGACACTGTAGAAATAGCCCAATCATTGGGTGTAAAAGTTATTTTGTCATCTCCTGGACGTGCAGTGCAAATGAATGCAGGTGCTGTAGCTGCTAGTTGTGAAATTCTGCTGTTTCTTCATGCAGATACACGTTTACCGCCTGACTTTGATATGATAATTCGCACAGCACTACAGCAACCAGGAACAGTTGCGGGTGCGTTTAACTTGCGGATTGATGCATCACCTTGGGGTATGCGGTGGGTAGAATGGGGAGTAAATTGGCGATCGCATTTTTTGCAAATGCCCTATGGCGATCAAGGAATTTTTTTAACTAAAGAAGTCTTGCAGCAAATTGATGGCTTCCCAAAATTGCCTATTATGGAAGACTTTGAACTTATACGCCGTTTAAAACGCATCGGTAAAATTACGATTATTGCAGTTCCAGTTGTAACCTCAGCCCGTCGTTGGTTACAAAAAGGAATTATTCAAACTACCTTAATTAATCAAACAGTAATAGAAAAACTCTGTGATGAAGCCGCATCCACCATATCGGGAGGAGCCTTAGAAATCAGTGTTCCACTACCTCCTCCCTCTGCCGTTCGGATTAGACCTGGAACCCAAGCAGACATAGACAGGCTGTCAACTTCACTGTTTGGCGGCCCTCTCTTTCCCGGTTTAGATCCCGAGTTCCCGTAAGGTAGCTGATACGCGCCCTACACTGACGGACGAAAACAAGCATCCGACTCGAAGCCCTTAGAACCACAGGCATCGGAGAGCCGCTTTGACTTTACACCTCGACAGCTTAATTTGTTTGAGGATTTGTAGTAGTTTTTTTTACATAGTCCCCTCTTGAAGGTTTTTTGAGGGGACATTAATTTGCTTGGTAAAGGTGTTGCTGATGAACTTGGCACAATTTAGCCGCCTTGAGCGCACAAAACAACGCCCCAATTGCCATCACTGAAAGCCAAAACCTAACCTTATATTTTGAGAGAAGCAAAACCATTTTGTCTCATTCCCAGTTTTCGACTGGGAACGAGGTTTTAAAAGAGTTTTAACTTATAGTTGATACCAGTTACAGCGGTTTCTTTGACTTTTGCAAGAGGTCTAATCTGTTAGCTTTGAGTCACAGCCTCTTTCGCCAAGAACTTCTCTAATTCTGTCAGCGCATCAGCATCAACCTTAGTTTGCATTGGGCAGAACTTAGGCCCACACATTGAACAAAACTCAGCAGTTTTATAGATATCTGCTGGCAGAGTTTCATCGTGATATTCCTTAGCTCTTTCTGGATCGAGTGATAATTCAAACTGACGGTTCCAATCGAAGTTGTAACGCGCCTTAGAAAGTTCATCATCTCTATCCCTTGCACCAGGGCGATGTCTAGCAATATCAGCGGCATGAGCTGCTATCTTGTAGGCAATCAACCCATTCCGCACATCTTCGGCATTTGGTAAACCCAAATGTTCTTTAGGTGTTACATAGCACAGCATCGCAGTACCGTACCATCCAGCCATTGCTGCTCCAATGGCTGAAGTGATGTGGTCATAACCGGGAGCGATGTCTGTCACTAATGGCCCTAAAACATAGAAAGGTGCTTCAGAACACTCTTCCATTTGCTTACGGACGTTGAATTCAATTTGATCCATTGGGACGTGTCCAGGCCCTTCCACCATCACCTGTACATCATCTTCCCAGGCTTTGCGAGTTAGCTGTCCCAGGGTTTTCAATTCAGCTAATTGTGCTTCATCTGAGGCATCATGGGTGCAGCCAGGACGCAGGGAATCTCCTAAACTGAAGGAGACATCATATCTTTTGAAAATCTCAATAATATCTTGGAAGTGGGTATAAAGCGGGTTTTGTTTGTGGTGATGCAACATCCACCGCGCCAAAATACCGCCGCCGCGAGAGACAATACCAGTGATGCGGTTTCTCACCAAAGGCAAATGTTCAATCAAAATCCCTGCGTGGATAGTTTGATAGTCTACCCCCTGCTGGGCGTGCTTTTCGATGATATGGAGAAAATCATCAGCAGTCAGATTTTCGATTGTGCCGTGGACACTTTCTAAAGCTTGGTATACTGGTACTGTACCAATGGGAACAGGCGAAGCCTTAATAATAGCAGTACGAATTTCATCCAAATTACCGCCACCTGTGGACAAATCCATCACGGTATCAGCACCGTACTTCACCGCCAGATTCAGCTTATCAACTTCTTCCTGAAGATTAGAAGAGTTGGGGGAAGCGCCAATATTAGCATTTACCTTACATTTAGAGGCGATGCCAATAGCCATCGGCTCTAGGTTAGTGTGATTAATATTAGCGGGGATAATCATTCGTCCCCGCGCCACTTCCTCACGAATGAGATCAGCAGGGAGATTTTCCCGTTGGGCGACGTAGTGCATTTCTTCGGTGATAACACCTTGGCGGGCGTAGTGCATTTGAGATACATTACTCTGCCCACGTCGTTTAGCAACCCATTCTGTCCGCATATTGTCATTCCTCAATAAACAGCTTCCCTCCGCTGGTATTACCCAGACTCAGGTGTTAAGGGTGTGATCTCAGCCTGGTTATGTAGGCACCCCTAGCATGGATGTAGTGTATCACCTTCGTTATATCTGGGGGCAAGGGTGTTAACAATTTATGCTGTTTTTTCGGAGTCTGGCGATGTCTACGACGGGCTGCGCCTACGCTGTTTCTGTTGAATAATGTCTAATATTGCCTTGTAAATTTCCTCTGGGGTCATTGATGCGGGATAGGTTGCAGAGGTTTTGCCGTCAAACAATGTAAATTGGTTTTGTAGGCAGTCGTCAAGTCACTTCTCTATGAGACGCTGTGCGTAGCTTGCTTTGACCTAGGAGTACGCTCCAATGAATAATTAAAAATTATTAATTAAAAATTGAATAAAAAAATCTTAAGTGTGCGTAGTTTACAGCCGGAGGCATCGCTGAGATTTATAGCTATTGACGTGCAAATATCTTGTGATTTAGCAAGCTGTAACTCCCGGTTCGCCCACTTTAAATTGAGTTAGAAAAAAGCTGAACGATTTAGTAG
>NZ_JAYGHD010000501.1:0-3288 GCF_034932245.1 Nostoc sp. UHCC 0251 | reverse complement strand
GTTCTGAAGGAGAGGTGCGCCGTAGCAATACGGACATCGACTCTAACTAGGGGAAAGAGACAGCCCCAACAACCCAAATGAGTTGCAAGCCCCGTCAATTCAGTGGCGATTGCGTTGGTGGGGGTTTCAAGCCCCGACCAACGCCGTCTTCCCTACGCCCTACACCCTACCCCCAACACCCTTCTTCTTGACTATTGCCTTCTGCCTCCTGCCTCCTGCCTTCTGCCTCAAAACCACTGACTTTGTACCTCATGCAAAAGAAAACTGCTGTAATATTTTATTCGCGCTCAAATACAAAAATAATTGAAATCGGTTTGTTTGTCTTGGGGTCACACGGCTCATATAAATTTAGCAATCGGTAATTCCAAGCATGGAAATCGTTGATCCATGATTCGAGGGTTCTGAAATACCAAGGAGTAGGATAAAATGCCTTATCCGAAACTGTTTGCCATGAAGTTTCGCGCCACCCATTGGAGTATGTAGAGTCACCGCAAGCAATTATTGGATGAAGTGTTTGAATGATTATTTTGCCTTTGTCCTCTAACAGGCTATGACCTGCCTTGGCGATCTCATCAAGAGCGCATTCACCTAGAATTGAAAAGTTGCAGATAAAGCAAGAGAAATAGTTAATGCTGCTAAATCTTTGTAATGCAAGATCCGAGTACGAACAGACAACAAAGCGAGAATCACCACTATGCCTTGCTGCCTGAATGAGATCGACACAAAAATCAACACCCCAGCCATCAATTCCTAAAGAAAAAAGCTGGCGAGACAACCATCCCTCACCGCATCCAATATCTAAGAATGTTCTTGGATTAAGTTGGCTTATTGCTTTGACTATAGCAGCATCTGTAGCGATCGCACGACTTTCAATTTGCTGCTCACGAATTGCTTGTGTCCATAACCAAGCATTCATCTGCCATGAGTCCAGGATTCGTTTTTCATTCTCGTCCATACAACATTGCTCAAATAGCACGAACATTAGACTTCTTGCATAAGTCGGGAAAAGGGAAAGGGGGAAGGGGAAAAGGTTCTGTATTGTCCCCTTCCCCTTTAACCTTTACCCTTTTCCCCCTCTTGCAAAAAGCACTTTTGCAAGAGGTCTATTCTTATACTTTAAAAACATCAGCGATAGATAATGCAGCCAGATCCAGGATTTCCACTATTTCCAAGAATCGCAGTTTTGCTAGTTAACCAAATACTCAAAATACATCTATTTCTTATCCGGTGATGGCAACTATCTGGCGTGGGTTTCAACACCACGAAGAAAGCCTGTCTCTTTAAGCAGTAGCCGTAGTTCTGCGTGACGAAGTTTTGTGTCCTTGTTGTTATTTTCCCACATATGGGAAAAGAAGTCTTGCATCAGCGCAATGATACTGCGGTACTTGAGGATGCTGGCAACATAGAACTCATCTAACTTCATCACCCCATCAGCATGTATCTGCTCGATGTTGTCGAGTAATATAGACCGCAGTTCATAAGGTTTTAAGCCTTCTTTTATGCCATATTTTTCCATAATCCTACGTTTATCGTTCTCGGAACATAAATCATACGGCGATCGAATAAGATGACCAAGATTCCGCAGGACTTCTCCATAGTCGTAAAATATGTTCTGCTCAAAGAAAAACTCTTCATCTTTAGTCAACGTAAAACTCTTGTCCATTACCAAACCAAAATCGGTCAAATATATCCGCTTACCGTCGGTGAGGATGTTGCGAAAATGAGCATCGAAGTGGATAATTCCCTTTGTTCTCAAAAAGTTAATCGTCGTGCGTAAATCATCCAGGGGTTTCTGAAGTTTGTTGGGGTTTAAGAGCAGCCATGTTTCTAGAACATGCGGTATGTACTCTAGAAACAAAAGCAACTCATAATTGGCGTTCGCTCTATCTAACACATAATTCCCGGCGTTGGCACTATTACCCCAGTACTCCACATAACCTTTTAGATGCTCCATATCGACATCCGCACGCTGCCCAGAGAAAGGAATAATCCGATAATGGTACATCAGTGGGAAGGTGGCAATTGCCCCCGACAATACCCAGTTGGTTGTCTTGATATGGGTCACTAGTTCCCGGAAAACTCCAAAACCAGTAGAACCGAAACCGTAATTACAGTAAGTCGGCAGGTTATAGAGGTTTCTAGTGGAGAACAGGTTATTAAATTCGATGTTTGTAACCGGAACACGTTTCACAAAGACCTTGAATTTCCCAAGGACAATGGTGTGATTCATCCCCCAACCCGTGCTTGACTCATTCGACTCACTATTGTCAAACAAAGAACGCAATTGTGCATTATCCAACTGAGCGATTTGTGAGCTGAGTTTGAAGTACTTCTGACTTCTAGTTTCTATATGCTTCTTAGCCATTTTCCCCGTCCAGCCACAGTATGACAAACTGTAAGACTATTCTGAGTATTTTAACTGTTTGACAAAAACCGTTTTACCTCAGCCTGTTACGTATGATAAACTTTTAAATGTACTGGCATCTTGTTCAGGGGTAAAAACATCTGCGACAATGACATATTTTTTAAGAGTGGTTTGATTGCTCCAGAAAAAACTCTTCAAAAAACGGGTAAAACTTGCGTGCCAAAAGCTCAAACTTTTCTCCAATTGAATCAGGACGAGTTATTTTGTATCCTCTAGCATTGAACCAATCATAATTATTAGCTGGCTGATAACGTAGATTAGCCGTGCCATCTTTGTAATAGGCTAATAAAGTCAAAGTAGTGATTTTAGGGAAAAAATTTGCTTGAAAATTCTCCAAAGCATGGTTTTGACTTTTGAAAACTATAGTCAAATTGTGATTACCGATTTCTGAGGACAATAATTGAAACTGACTTTTAGGCAGAATTAAAGCTGCATGAGTACTACCAATTCTCCTTGCCAATAATCGGAATTTCGTTTGAGGAAAGGCGAAAGCAGCAATATTAGCAGCCTCAGCTTGAAAATCCGTTCTGACAGTGTAAAGAAGCCTTTCTAAATCGGTGGTAGACATATTTTTACTTTGATAATCCCTATTTAATATTTAGTTTGGTTTAAAAAGAGGATAAAATAAGCTTTTTTAAATTGACTGTTTTAATTTACCAAAAAAGGATTAAAAATTTATGGATTTCTGTAAAAAAATACATTTCTTAGGATGAGTGCTAAATTTATGTAACATTTGCTTTATCGAAGAAAGGCAGAGGGCAGAGGGCAGAAGGCAGGAGGCTCAGTTGGAATACTGTTTTCTGCCAAGAAGCCCGTGACAATCATGGAACTTGGGTTTAAGACCCCCACCAAATTTTCTTGTT
>NZ_JAYGHD010000500.1:0-3298 GCF_034932245.1 Nostoc sp. UHCC 0251 | reverse complement strand
GATTTTTGAAAAGATACGTAGGGTGCGTTAGCGACAGCGTAACGCACTATTACCAAGGATTCGGTGCGTTACTACTTAACTTTGTTCAAAAATCAAATAGTAATCCTATACGTAGTTAATGAAGCTAAACTACATCTGAGTTTTCAAGTTTGAATATACAGCTTTGTTTTTTAAAGTTGGTGTTACTTGGAAATTCAGGAAACTTGTTTAATATAAACAACCGCATCCACAAAAGGATGCGGTTTCTCGGAGGAGTAGATGTCAAAATACGACTTTCATTATTTTCAAGGGAGTACTCTTTCTGATCTTTTTGCTGAAGATATCACAGATACATCTTATGGGTTTATCTTAAATTACCCTGCAACTGCGAGTTGGGCTGCTTACCCCAACCGGAAAAAATATTTTATTCAAGATGGCAGTAGTGAAGCCACCAAAACCTCCTTCGACAAGATTTGTCAGAAGGAACCTTGGAAAAATTTGGCTGTGTTAGGCGATCGCATTCCCGGAATTGTGATTATACCACCGCCAAAGTCGCTAATTGGCTACTGGCAAGAGCATTTCGGCTTAAGCCACTCCAATATGGAGTTGAGGGATTGCTCGACTTATCTAGATGACCTCAGCCACAGCTATGGCTTTGACAAACTTATCACTCTATTTCCCTTTGATCACCTTAAACCTGAAAAACACGCTGTTGATCCAGACACTCATTACCATTTACTCAGCAAAGTAACACTAGCCGAATTGGGGGTGCAATGCCCAAAATACGATAGCTACAATCTGCACCAAGTCAATCTCGAAGACATTCAGTTACCACAATACCCTTACTTAATTAAAACGTCCCACGGACTCTCAGGAGAAGGCACTTATATCATCAAAAGTCCCAGCGATCTGAACTACTGCTTTGAAGAAATCAGGAAATATCTGAATATTAAGTTGCTCGATACGATTATTGTTTCGGAGTTCGTCAAGAATGAGGTGCAGAATTACTGCATACAGTTCTATGTCAACAAGTTAGGAGATATAACCCTGATTGGCACTACCAGCCAACTGGTCACTCCAGAAGGCAACTATTTAGGCGGACTAATTGACTACCGCAACACTGACATGAGCAAGTTCTTCGAGATGATTGCCAACCTTGGTCAGTATGCTCACAAACAGGGTTATTTCGGCGTGATTGGTTTTGATGTGCTGGAAGGCAAAGACGGGCAATTTTATGCGATTGATGCCAATTTCCGAGTCAATGGCTCGACTCCGTTGTGCTTGCAGCGTAATACCCTACTGGGGCTGGGAAAGGGAGTAGCTAAATATTCCAGTGACTACCGCATGGAAGGAACATTGGATTCAATTTTAGTCACCTTAAAACCAGAACTAGATCGCAAGGATTTAATCATTCTGTCGGCTTTAGAGAAGACCAAATACGGAAAAATCTACACCGACATTTATGCGATCGTTACTGGAGAAACCATCCAGGAAATGCAGCATATAGAGCATAAATTACAGCATAAAGGATTACAATGGCTCCCTTAAACAACAGCAATGTTGATATCTGGAGTTAGTAAGGCTTATCTATCATAAAAACTGGTGATCTTTGCCCAAGTTATTAGAGCATGTCTACAATTTTTTGTATATATAATTATTTCCCTTTATTACTGGAGTTTAGACTAAGCCATGCAAAATGACTCAGCAGGGCTGAGTTAATCAGAAACGTAGTGAAATTATGAATAATCTTGAATATTAAACAGCAATTGATGGTTCTTTAGGTGGTGGTGTTACTGTTTTTTTAACAATGGGGTATCGGTTTTTACGGTGACGTTTTTTTCCTGGTGTCCAGCCTGGGGACTTTCCGCGAGATTTGGGTGCAACAGCAGGAGTGCCAATCACCGCGAAAACTCCACCCATAGCTTGAGCAACTCTTCCAGGAGTCAAATTACCCTGAGACTTCTGCCTTGGCGCTAGCCTCTCCCTTTGGGAGAAGGTAGAGGATTGTCAGTAACAATATCACGAGCTAACCATAACTCCCAAGTCATAAGAGGCATCAAATCACTCCAGCGCTCACATTGCTTGGGAGTGCTTAAATTTGGCACAGTCCAATGTAGACGTTGCTTTAAAAAGCGATACCAGTGGTCAATTGTAAAGCGACGCAAGTAAAGCCGCCAAACTTCTTCTAAGGGAGGCATTTCTTCTCCTGCCCAAGCTAACCACAAAGGTTTCGATACTCGTTGATTACCTTGAACATCAAGACGTTCAACTCTTAAAAGTGACATCGGACGCGTCACCGCTTTACGGAAATGCAGATTTTTCCACAGGCTAACCCGTACCCGTTTTAGTTTCGGATCATCTACCTCGAAGACAGATGCTGCTTGGCCCCATGTTGTTGGTTCATTCAACTTGAATTTATCACCATGTTTCCTGGGACGGGAGCAACGCGAAAAAGTGAGATCATCGTCTAATGAGCAGGGGAAGCAGGGGAAGCAGGGGAAGTAAAGAGAAAATACTAATAACTTTTACTACTAAAATAGTTCAAAATACACTTAATTTCTTTCTCTCCCCCTGCCTCCTCTGCCTCCTCTGCCTCCCCTGCTTACTCACCTCACAAAATCGCATTGCTCCCTCCTGGGACAGCCCTTGCCCGAATAAGCTCCTGGCTCACCCCATAAACAGAGATTTGAACGCAATCGTACCAGTATATCTGCTGGAATGCTGGCAGTTTTTAACAAAAAAAATTTCTGTCGCTGTGGTCTGCTATCTTGTAGCGCTTCATAAATACTTGGCCACTTGCGTCTGAATATTGGTGATAAGGATAAGTCTGCTAGGGAATAAATATTGCGGGTCAGCAATATGGCATCTGTTAATTCAAAGGTCGCATCTTTGGCTCTACCTAAATATTTGTAGGCTACTTGACGAAACTCTTCAAGTCTGGCATTTTTCATGTTGGTAGGTGAGTAATGGTAGTTCTTTTCTCACCTTCTACTAAAAGGGGGACTGTATTCAATCAGACACCCCTTTTTTCTTGCTTATTTTCTGATAATGATAATCGAATAAGGGGGGGGTGGGAGAGAAACGAGCGACGCTCGTTTCTCTCCCACCATTTTCATGATTATCATTATTGTATTATTTTCTCTGCAAGCATACTACACAAAAATTGTTCAAGGTCGCGGATGCTTTGAGCTGACAAGATAATATTTTTAACCTCTAATTCCATTTGGTTTGCGTTCTCTCATATCGCTTTTAGTCTAAACTCCAGTCAAAAGCTCTCAAACTCGTACTGTTGTCAATCGTGCTGCAAATGCTTTTCGCA
>NZ_JAYGHD010000499.1:0-3349 GCF_034932245.1 Nostoc sp. UHCC 0251 | reverse complement strand
GTAACGCACCGAATCCCTGGTAATAGTGCGTTACGCTGTCGCTAACGCACCCTACTTTTCAAAAATCAAACCGGATTCCTATATACATAGCTTTTCTCAGAAGATATTAGAGGATGTTAAGGAGGTAACTAACATGGCAAAAGAATATATGGAGAGTTTAGAAGCATTAATTGATAAATTGACATTATCCGCAATTTTAGAAATGTTAGAGCGAATATGTCATAAAAAAGCAGAAAATCTGAGAACTCATTGGCAAGATGAGGCTTCTGCAAAGCTTTGGGATAAAGCTGCTAGACAGATAGAACAGATAAATGTTGATATTTGAATAAACAATAAAATCTGATAATTGGCACGAGCCAGCGATGCTTATGCATAGGATAAATGCACCTAAAATTGGCTAGCTAACCAGCAAGCAATTGTGGCTTTAAGAAGATGCTAACTACTTAAAGTGTAGACGTTCATTGCATTACTTTACTATCAATGGGTAGTGATAAGTCACGAGACCATTCATTCCAAGAGCCAAAATAATTTCTGGCAGAAATTCCTGCTTCTTCTAGGGCTATCACTGTATTAGCAGCCCTTGAACCTTTAAAGCAGTAAACGTATACAACTGACTCTGAAGAAATACCTACTGACTGACAAATTTCTCGGATTTCATCTGGCGATCGGAACGTGGGGATTTCCGATTGAGAATTCATCAGATGATGCCATTCTAACCATACAGCGTTAGGGATTCTACCTTTGCGAGGACAAAAATCAGGATTGTAGGGAGAAGAACTCAGCCCAAGCCATTCGTCGCGATCGCGCACATCTAATTTAATGATTGCTGGATTGTCAATTGCTTGCAACATCTCGGTGGTAGTCACCATTATGTCAGCGTTGGGATGCAATCGAAATATGCTGCTTTCACGTAATGGTACTTCATCGGTAGTAGATAATCCTGCGTTGAGCCATGCTCTATATCCTCCGTGTAAAATAGATACCTGAGTGCAACCCAAATATTTCAGTAAGAAAGCTGCTCGACAAGATTGACCATAACCTTTATTTAAAGTATCTTCATACACAATTAATAGTTCCGTACCCGATATTCCCAGCTTGCTCATAATTTCTGCAAAATACTCTTGTAATTTCTTTAATCCTGCTGGGTAGGAATTATCCAAAAGATATGTGAAAAAATCCCTAATATTGATGGATTGAGGAATATGAGAAATAGCATAATCTTCGGGAGATCGCGTATCGATAATTACAGCCCGCGATGACTTTTCTGCTAACAGGGACGTGAGTTCTTGAGGAGAAATGAGGAGTTTTGTATTCACGCTTACATGCTTCTGTTATCGTGCCATTAGGCATTATCGCCCTGGGTAGATTTGGATTTTGGAACGCAAATCACAGAAGAATGAATGTTGAATGTTACAAAAGAACTTTTGTGCCTATTGCCTGCCTATAACTTTTACCTTAAGTTGACACCAATGAATATGTTGTGAGCGTTTAGTATCAGGACTGTGGGGATTTACTAAGGGAATTAGTCCCCAAAGAGAGAACCGCATTCGATCCACAGCCGAAAATTGCCACTCATTTTCAGACTGACTGAAGAAGCAAGAGGAGTCTGGAGTGCGATCGCATGTAAAAAATAGCGTTGTACAGGAGCAGGTAATTCTGCAACTATATTTTTAGTAATGCGATCGCATTCCCATTTTGTTCAAATCGCCATTTTTACAATAATCAGTCCTTTGTAGAGACGGCGATTTATCGCGTCTCTCTAGGTATATCGCAAAATTTAAATATGAGTTTTATATGTTAGCTCACAAAACAAGTCCATTCGTTCAAAACACAAGTCTGTTCTCAACGATTTGTTCTCTATCGTCGTGTAATTACTGATGATATGGAAACTTTCTGTATAATAAATAGTTAGACATCGCCCTTGTTCCAACGAAGCGAGCTATCAAAGCAGATGAATTGCTGATTTGTCCATGCTCCAATCTTTTCGATAATTGGAAATTTCAGATTTTCCCATCTGTCTTGGATCAAATTTAAAGTCAATGCAATTGTGGAGTAATTTTCTATGAGCACACTGTATGACAAGCTTGGTGGCGCAGCAGCAGTCGATCTAGCTGTAGAAAAGTTTTATGAAAAGGTTTTAGCGGATGAGCGGGTTCAGGGCTTTTTTGCTCATACAAATATGCAGCAACAAAAGCAGCATCAAAAAGAGTTTATGATTTATGCTTTCGGTGGTGCCCAGCACTGGAATGGTCGTAATATGAGAGAAGCGCATAAAGAATTAGTAGCTGAGATGGGCTTAACCGATAGCCATTTCGATGCGATCGCAGAGGATTTAGTTGCGACACTGGTTGAGATGGAAGTCCCCCAAACCTTAATTGACGAGGTAGTGCAAATTGTAGGCTCTACTGCTCATCGGAACGACGTCTTAAATCGGTAAGCCAAAGTAGCTAAAATTCCTATCTACGCTTTCTATCTACGCAGAGGCTTTGGTTTACTTGTTGTACCAAGCTTTTCGCCACTGCTGCATTTGCTTAATCTCTGTATTTTGTGCTTTGATAATTTCTTGGGCTAATTGCTTAGTTTCAGGGCGTTTAGACTTACTCAAGACATCTTTTGCCATTGTTACAGCCCCTTCGTGGTGAGGAATCATCGCATTGCTAAAGCGCAGATCAAATTCAGCATCCGCAGCACCTAAATCTTGACTCATCATCATAGCTTTCATTTGCTCAGATGACATTTCCATCATGTGCCCCATTTGACTGTGATAAGCCATTGGTTTATCTCCAGCATTGGGATACCAAGCTTGTCGCCACTGCTTCATCTGAGTGATTTCTTGGTTTTGCGATTTGATGATATCGTCTGCTAGTTTTTTGATTTCAGGACGTTTTGATTTCTGCTGCGCTTCTTTAGCCATTTCCACAGCCCCTTGATGGTGCGGTATCATCGCGTCAATAAACCGTAAATCAAAATTAGCATCGGCTGGGCCTAAATCCATTGTCATACCATGATGATTCATGCTACCACCGTGGTTCATCATCTGCTTGTCGTTAGCGCTGGCGGTTGTCTTGGGTGCTTCGCCTTGGTTCTGGGAAGCATTACTAGCGCAACCTGTGATTAACCCACTGGCTGAAGCGATCGCACTAAAGGTTAACGCCAAAAAGCGATTCCTCAAAGATAGCAGTTGCATAAGTCTTACCTAACAGTTTCCTAATTCTATATTTACCTGTCTCTAAACCAGTGGGAGACATATTTGATATTTTTCCAGATTGATGCCGCTCAATGCGTAATTTCCAATTAAGGGACTTCCAAGAAATAAATTATCCAATCTTGTGGGGTGGGCATCTTGCCC
>NZ_JAYGHD010000498.1:0-3374 GCF_034932245.1 Nostoc sp. UHCC 0251 | reverse complement strand
CGACACGCTGCGCGATCTGCCAACTGAGCCTCCTGCCCTCTGCCTTTCTTGATAATAATTTTTTTATCTTTACTGACAATAGTACTAGTAGTTTTCACACCAGGGTGAATTTTAAAACTAAGTTTCTCAAGCTTTTAGATGAGAAAAGACCTCCTTCAAAATTCTAGTAAAGGGATATCGCTGGAATACGGTAGATTTACCTTGTGGCAATAGCAGCCTAGCACGTAGGAAATTATTTTATCGTAAGCAGAATGACATCATGACTTTAATCGTAAGATTACCTGCTATCACAAGAAGGGACGCTCTTAAGAACGTCCCCGTAGTAAAATTCACAAACAATCGATATTAGAGATATTGGAGAACCATTATAGCTCCTTCAAGAAATCAATTATCGCTTGTTGATCAGAAGATGTCAGATAACGGAAACGACCGATAACTTCCCGTGCTTCACTTCGATGAGTTTTTGAAATAGCACTGGTATAAGGCGGGCAAATGACATCCTCAGGTGATGACCCATAGTTAATCACATTGCCGATTTTATTGAAGACTTTGCCACCCGGAGGAACAGGGCATCCTCCACCCGGCAGCTTAGAAGTCTTATAGTCATCGGGTGCAGGCAGGTCATGTAGCTCAATCGCTGCCCGAAGTGCATCGTCTACTGAACGAATAACCAACGGTGCATTAGTCACTTCGCTATTGGTAAACACCGTACCCGCAGGTGTTGTGTCACGGGTGAGGGTACTCAAGTAGACGCTACCATCATGTAAGAATGGAGGGCCAACTTTACCAAGCCCCATCAAAGGCGGTGTACGGAACTCTTCACCCTTAGCAGTTGCTTTCTGGTTTGAGAAGATATCATCAGTTAGGTTACGGGGCAGATCATAGGTCTTGAAGTTCGATCGATCGCTACCAACAGCCGTGGTTCGGCTCACAAGGATTGGATCGCGCGGAGTTGGTGCAAACCGTTCAGCATCAATGATAGGGCCTTTATGCAGAATCAGATCCGAGAAAATTGGTGCCCAACGGTAACTGAGAATATCTCCAACCTCTGCTGCATCAATACCTAAGGATGGATCGCCAAAAGCAGGTGACCGACCAGTTCTTTGAACCGGAGTATGGCAGCTCACACAACTCACCATGCGATCGCTCTGGTTAATGGCATTAGGATCGCGACCATCGCCCTTGCTAGGCATACGACCAGGGATCATCCGGTTGGCAAAGGCAATGAGATCGATACCAAAAAGCTGCGCTCCCCGTTGAACACTGGCTGCACGACTGTAGCCAGAACGAGGTTGAGAGGGATTTTTAGAATTTAGCACGGCTAATAGATTGGGGCCAAATTCTGGGGGAGCCGTCAGGCGCAAGAAATTGCGCTCACTGAATGGGGTGCTGAGGTGAAACTCAGGGTCGTTTATTGGATTTTTGCAGTTTTTATTATAGGGAGCAATTTTGGGATCAGCAATATTGACCTCTCTATTGTTAATCAAGCTTGTAATGCCAAGCTCACCTTGCAAGCCCCCAATGACAAACTGCAACATCTCCGCGCCATTGGAACGTAAGCCAAAACGCCCTACCCCAGAGGCCAAGGCGTTGGGTTGGTCAGGTGGCGCATTGGCAGGAATCATATTGACCTTACCTGTGACACAATCACCGTTGCACTGGAATACAGCAGTTTTTAAAGACGATTTGCCGCCTATAGTGTCAGAGGGATCAGGAGCGTTTGTAATGTCCTGGTTTGGAATAGCCTCCATCAACCCACGACCGATATAGGGAGGACCAGCGCGTTCACCGACACCGCGTCGAAATCCACTTGAACTCTGTCCCGTAGCTAGATTAATCGTGCCGAGGTTTCGATCTTGGGCGATGCTGGGAATCGCATCTGGTTTGCAATCTATACTGCGATCGAAAGCTTTAAGTTCAGCGATCGGAGGGCGTACATGCTGCACAAAACCACCAAAATTCTGTGCATTACCTGTGATGGGATTTTTAGTACCATCCAGCGGATCGTAAGATTTGGTCGGATCGACTGCTTCAACCGATGGTGAAAAGTCCCCGAAGATCGTAAAGGCTGCGGTTCGCCCGGTATTATTGACCGCATCTAAGGCTGGGTCGGCCTTATTAACGATATTCAAGTTAATAGAACCGTTTGAATTGACTGGATCTAAGCGAACACCAGCGGGTCTACCACCATTTTTTGTGTCACCCGACGTATAACTGAAGTTGGTGGGGGTTGACCGTCCAGCTCGACTGACGTTCGAGATACCCGTGAGCAGCCCCAGACCTGGAACCGACTCAAGGTTATTCAGGTGACAGCCCGCGCATCGGGTTTGGTTAGCCATCGCCCCTGCACCTTCCTTAACGCTCTCTGGGGTGGTAAAAAACCACGCCCCTTCCACCACTTTCTGGCGAGCTGATTGCGGAACAGAAGGAAAGAGCAATCGATCTAACTGATCCGCCGTTCTCAGGGGAGCAAATCCCACATCGCCATAGGTATTCCGGCGGAGACGCTCTGCTGGACGAAGGGGTTTATTCGGAGGCGCAACCACAAAGCCCGACCTAACCTCGACTTGTCGCTGTGCAAGTAATGTAGCATCGTCGGGAATATTGGTACGAAACTGACCAAGAACTTTGTGTGGGAAAACAAAAGAAATCAACACTGACAGGCTAAGAGATAAAGCCACTATCAATAAGACACTTAAAAGCTTAAGTCTTGGCATTACGTTATTTCAGCCTTATTCAAGTTTGAGTAAGACACGCTGAAAATCACAAATCTCATATTTGGATTTTTAGCCTGTCTATGCTATGAAGCATGAAAACTAATAAGCTATTGGTACCAATGCTCAGTCCTTGAATTCGCAAACCCTAAAGGGTAATTACATACAGCAGTTTTCCTTTGAATAATGTACAAATTTAGTAAAGATTCAGGCAGAAGGCAGCAACTCTGCATATGCAATTTTTATCCCTGCCTTTTACACTTGACTTACTGGCAACTGCTGTAAATAATTTATGACAATACTAAAGTAAAGCGATTTAATCTAAATATTTCTACATAAATAGCCCGCTTTTAGTGTGGAGGAATTTATACTAGTATGTTTGTCTGGGCTAGGGTTTTACGTTTTGGTATAAATATTTGCAATTCAATTGCTAAACCCACATTAAACGGAGACTTATTGAGATCCAGAAGGATATACACCTCTGGGGAATGGACGATAATTAACCGGAGATTTTGCCACAGAGGATTCCTGCTATCTCCATAGACTGCTTCTTCATACCAAGAACGCAAAAAGCTAAAGAAACACAAGCTACTTTCTCTGCTTATTTAGGGACTTCCAAATAAAAAAACATCCCAAATTTTCTTGTGGGATGGGTGTCCC
>NZ_JAYGHD010000497.1:0-3417 GCF_034932245.1 Nostoc sp. UHCC 0251 | reverse complement strand
GGCAAGAAGGCTTTTTGATCTGTACGGAGTTTTTTCACGCAATCAAATATGAGTCCTATATTTCTTGCTGACCATTAATAATTGACAACTGACTATCTTAATAATTATATTTATTGACGATCGGTCAGTTATAGAAATTCTTGTACTTGTAGAAAATAAAAACTATGGAAACCGAACAACAGCAACGTGAATCCTTCAATGCCTCCTTGTCAGAAGGTACACTAGCACTTGAAGGTACAGATACTGCAAACTTGCCAAAGCTACCGCCAGCAAGTGAACCTGAATCTCAATGGCAGCAAATTAGCAGACAAGTTTCTCAATTTTTGCAGCAATTACCAGAATACATAGGTCGCTTTTTTAAGGACTACAACCAGCCTTTAACAACTGTTGCTTTCATTTTAGCGGCGATTGTTACAGCAAAGGTAGTACTAGCAGTACTGGATGCAATCAATGATATTCCACTACTATCACCGACTTTTGAGTTAATTGGTATTGGTTACGCTACTTGGTTTATTTCTCGTTATCTACTGAAGGCTTCAACTCGGCAAGAATTAGCCGATGAAATTCAATCACTAAAAAACCAATTTGTGGGCGAATAAATTTCCCAACCATTAAACTAGTACCGTAGGGCGGAAGTCAATCCTTTCTGGGAATTAAAAATGAAGAATTAAAAATTTAGGAATTTTTCTCAATTTTTAATTTGGCATTTTCAATTTTTAATTGGAGTCTACTCCTACGGGGATCTTGCTACACTCTTTAGCAACTGGCTCTCAAAAGTAAAAAGAATTGGATACTGAGCTTCTTGCGCCATTTGAAATGATATGTTTATTTCCACCATGCGGTACTAGTCTGTATCGTTCGCTAATCAAACATATACAATCTAAAGGTTCACATTCCCGACTCTAAAAAGTCGGGAATTTTGTAACTATCTGATTTCGGATATATAATCCACAAGGAACGCAATAATATTCATTGCCGTTAACTTCAGCTAAAACCATTGTTTTACACAGTGAACGTAATTTAGCCTTTTGGATACATCAAAAGATAGAGAGCATAACATTACATTTAATTTTAAATCACTTCTAAAGATAGTAGATCGAAGATGGAAAACAGCCTAATCTAGGCTTTGAGGTTATTTAATAGATTCTTTAACGAGGACATAAATTATGGCTAATAATGAAGCAGTTAAGAGAGATATTGATTCATCTGACCGAGCTGAAGTAGATACATACGATCGCGGTATTATCCCAGCTGAAACAGCTGCTCGAATGGAAAGAGAAGGAACAACGTACAAAACACTCCCCACAGAAGAAAGGGAAGCAGACGCGCCTACCGATGACCAAACCGATCCGGGTAGTGTACGTACCACTGACGGATATACCGTGGACAAAGAAGGTTTGTTGAACAACTATGCTGTTGAACCGGAAATGTACTATGAAGAACCGGGTGATGCACGCAAGGCAGCAGCAGAAGATACCGCCCATCGGGTTGAAGAACTCGGAGAAGTTAATCAGGACGAAGAAGGGAAGTTGACCGAAAAGGGTGACACACGTGGTAGAGGCCCAGGAATAGTTTAATTACAACCATCCTTTTTGCTGGGTGCAATTACACGTAAGAAGGCTAAATAGGCGGTTTGTAGAGACGCAATGATTGCGTCTCTACTTATATATATGGGTATGAAACCAATATTTCTAGAAGTATGTTAGATCATCAAGGGTTCAAGTTCACGATTATGCCATTGCCGCTGATGCCATTCGGCAACCAAGGGACGAACAATGAACTTGGGATGGCCTTCACCTTTAACGTCAATGCGTAAACCTGAGTAGGGTCGCCGCTTCTGAGAACCTTCACCGTTGCGACCAATGAAGAGATGCGATCGCGCCACTAATCTATTTTCCTCCATCAAATCTGCTCCCTCAGCCCTCTGGCGGCGCAAACTAAACCCGCTACCACCACAAACAATCCAGTGGATATGAGAGTCAGCGTGTCCTGTATCCATTGTCTCCAGGTGTTCCAAGCAGTGGGCGTGACCGTTTAATACCAAATCGACTAAAGGACGCCCTTGAGTTAGGGAGCCTATTTCTTTAGCTACCGCATCCAGCACACCACGAAGGCGATCGCGAATTATCAAAGTTTGTGCTTGTTGCCACTTTGTCGCCTCAGTTACATAGGGAGGATGATGGAAATAAATTATTCTTCCTCGAACTTCAGAATTATTCCAAGATTCAATTAATCTTTGCTTGAGCCACTCCAGTTGTTCAGTGTCAGTCAGCGTTGTTTTATCAGCAGCTAATTGCTTGTCGATATCAACAATAATTTCTTCAATTTGTGATAGCTTGGCGTGGTAGTCGTCTAATTGGTCAGCTTCAATAGGGTTTTCTGGACGAAACTTGGCTGATTTTTCAATGATTTGCTGCTTTTCTTGCTCTAAATCTTCACGACGTTTTTCTAAAATTCTGCGATCAGCATTGCCTTGTTTTGTTTTAGGTAGCGGTGGTGGATCGTTAAATGTATTTGAATCCAAGGCAAAGAAATCAATACCGCCATAGCGAAAAGTGTAGTAGCGATTGGGAAGGCGGGTAAAGTGCCCAGGTTGATAGTTCAGACAATAACCTGTATCTGTCTTGGCTGTGTAGTACTGATTTAAATGATAATTTAGCTCTCCCGGAAGCTGAAACGCCTGAAGATAGTCCAGAAATGCCCGTGCGTAGGCTTCACCCGTTCCTGAGCCATGTAAGCCTACATCCAAATCTAACCGCGATCGCAATAGGCGGCGAATGGGTAATGTTGTCAGAGATGCCAAGCTCAATAGAATCGGCAAGTTATAGTAATCGTGATTTCCCAGCACAGGTAAAATGGGCAACTTAAAAATCATCTGGTCATAAGTAATCTGTCTGGGATGCTCTCCCCCCAAGAGAAACTCTCGATAAGGCTGGATGAAGTTCTGCTGATAGTATTCACTCGACCCCACTAAATAGATCACATCCCCGGTATGCAGCATAAAACGGCATTCACTGTGATGGGGCAACATAAGTTCAGCCACCTTTCGCTGGGGATTGTGTCCCCGGTGCTTGCCGGAACCACTATCACCTACAACTAAAAATGAGAATTCAGAATTCTCTGTTTGACCATCCTCCAACACCAGCCTAGTTTGGTCGATGTTCCGTTCCACAATTAACGGATCTTGCCACCTTACCCGCTGATTCATTTTACGAATTTTCTTAGCGATCGCTGGATCAGATACAAGTTTCAATGTAACCTACTCCTGAGTTTTCAATTGAAGGGGAGCAGGGGAGGCAGGGGGCAGGGAGGCAGGGGAGGCAGGGGGAGCAGGGGGAGACAAGGGGACAAGAAAAATAACTATGCCCAATGCCCAATGCCCAATGCCCAATGCCCAATGCCCAATGCCCAATGCCC
>NZ_JAYGHD010000496.1:0-3462 GCF_034932245.1 Nostoc sp. UHCC 0251 | reverse complement strand
TTTTCAACCGACTCTGCATTTATATTATGCAGCTTAAATGCCGATTAGCTTAAAAGCTTCACCTGGAACCAAGTTACTCTGCCAACTCAAATTGCTAGCTTGCAGGTCGTTAGAACTAGTTGGAAGACCGTTAGTACCAGTAATGACCAATTTACTCCTAGCTACTGCCCCCGATCGTCCCTGACAAACCGATGCAATCTCAGGAGTTGCACGAATCGCTTCTGGTTCTGCTTTAGCCTGTACAGGATTAGTAAATAAGCTGTTGATCTGAATCGTACCATTCAATCCGAACCGTGAACTAGCTGTAATTTTGCTATCAGGAGAAAGGAATAGTCCTTTGGTGTCGATTCTAATATTACCGCCTTGCCCTTCAAAAGCATTCGCTGAGATGCTGCTATTTTTTATTGCAACTAGGATATCTGTGTTAAGAGTGATGTTGCCGCCGTCGCCATTACCCCCAGCAGTCGCAGTAATGATACTGTCACGTAATTGTAAGTTACTAGAGTATAAGAAAATATCGCCTCCTTCGCCCTTTGTGCCGCTTTCTGTGCCAGCTGTGATAGTACCTCTGTCTAGATTGATACTGTCTGCGTTGATTCGGAGGGTTCCTGCATTTCCTTGTCCTGGCTGAAAGTTGAGCTTTTTTTTAATTTTTTCACCACCAATATTTACTCTCCCGCCATCAGTGACAGTTAATCGTTCTGCTTCGATTGTCAGATTTCCAGCCTTTCCAGTTCCTCCAGTTCGAGCTGATATTCTGCTAGGAGAATTACCAGTTAATGACTTTCCGGTTACTTGCACTTCTTCCGAAGCAGTGATAGATACGTTGCCTCCCGAACCCTGCCCAAATGTGCCTGATGATATCACTCCTCCTGAGCGTAGACTTAACCGCGCAGTTTCAATCTTGATGTTACCGCCAGAACCAGTAGATCCTCGTTGGGCCAAACTTGTTATGGAACTGCCTGCCTTGGCTGTTGGTTTTCGCAGCACTTCCACTGAATCATGAGCTAAGACCTCTATGGAACCAGCATTTCCGAACCCATACGTACCAGCAGCGATCCCTGCTCCATCCCGGACATTTAACCGCGCAGTTTCAATCTTGATGTTGCCACCAGCTCCGGTAGCTCTTGGGTAAACTAGGCTCGATATGCCAGTGTTGAAAAACGAATCAATTTCTGGTAATCCCACCAGGTTCACTGAATCTGAAGCATTGATTTTCAATGTTCCTCCCGTTCCTGCTCCTAATGTGCTGGACTCAATCTGAGAACCACCGTCTAGCATTAGCTTCATGGCTTGTATTTGAATATTGCCACCACCATCACCACTGGCATCAACTGCTGCTGCTCCAGACAACTGGATCTCTCCAAAGGCTGAGATGCCTGAATATCCCAACGTCCAGCCTTTATCTGTAGGAATCAGGTTGACCAAACCCGCTCCAGCCACGCTGCCTAATTCAATCTGTCCCCCTGTTGTTTTAAGCGTTCCGCGTGAGAGTACTATATCACCACCCACCAAAGCTAAGGTTTGATTTGGCTGCACGCGCAGACCAGAACTAGTATCTATGAGGTCTGAAGTTTTTCTTATACCTTGGCCGTCTCCAAAGACGCGAATATTTCCAGCATTTGTCCCAAATCCTAATCCCACAGGCACGCTCACTGTCAACAGAGGTTCTGCACTACTAAGGGGTTTAGCATCGAAGGAGATGCCATCAGCAAATTTAATATTACTGGCAGTAGTGCCGAAAAACGAGCCGCCAATGTTCAGTGAAGCATTCAGCCCAAAAATAATCCCATTGGGATTAATAAGAAATACGTTGGCTATGCCGTTAGCTCGAATTAAACCATCAATATTAGATATTGAGCTACCCGTCACTCTTGTCAAAATGTTTTGGATGTCTGGAGCATTTTTGAAGTAAACTGCGCTTCCTGTGGGTACAGAGAACTGTCCAAAGCTATGGAACAAATTGCTTCCGACTTGGGTTCCTCCCGTTATCGCACTGGTATTATTACCCTCTCGTGTGACGCTGGAGTTGACTCTTAGGGTTGCATCGGGAACAATTTGTGCCGCAATTGGCTCCCAAGGCAATAGACAAAACAAGGTGCTGCCCTTGATAAGCCAGGATAAAGCTTTTGTCATAAATCATGGTAAAAGTTTCTCGGTTGGTCTCTGAATTATTTTTAGTACAGACTTGCACCCTGCACCCGAATGATTACCAATTATACAGATTAATAGTAGCGGTAGCGTCTTGTCAAATTGGATTGGAGACAGAGGCTTTTCTCTAGTAGTAAAACTGTTAATATTTTCTCAAATCCGAGCTAAAGTGATCAGGAGTAAAATACGTTTGTGAATTTATCAGTGATGAACAGAAAACGTAGTGAGTCCTTTAATGAAGTTGCAGAAATCTATGATGCAGCACGTCCTAGCTATCCATCTCAATTGATTAAAGATGTAATTGAGATGGCTAATCTTCCAGATTCAGCTTCAATTTTAGATATTGGAACAGGGACAGGTAAAGGAACTGTTCCATTTGCTGAAAAGGGCTATGCTATCTGCTGTTTAGAGCCAGGTGAAAGACTGATTGCAATAGCATCTCAAAATATGCGTTTATATCCAAAGGTAACATTTGAGACAGTGACTTTAGAGGATTGGAACTTACGCCCAAAAGCCTTTGATTTAGCAATATCTGCCCAAGCCTTTCATTGGGTAAATCGTGAAAAAGGGTATCCAAAAGTTGCACAAGCTTTAAAAGAAAAAGGTTATATTGCGTTTTTTTGGAATTTCTCTATTTTACCCGATACTTCAATATTTCAGGCGCTCAAAGAAATATTTCAAAAATATGTACCTACAAAAATATCTAATGCTAAAGCATCCTCAGTTGAATCACTAATAAAAAAGAGAGAAAAATGGATATTAAATAGCTTTTGTTTCAAAAACCTAGTAGTTAAACAATATGCTTGGTCTATTGATTATGATGCAGAGCGATATTTAGGTCTTCTGAAAACTCAAACTGCTTATCAAGAATTTACTGAAACTGAAAAGCAGGATTTTTCTGATGCTATCATACAGATATTAAATGCTCATGGGGGATATGTTACTAAACCCTATTTATCGGTTCTTTTCTTTGCTCAAAAAATTTAAATAAGACCTTTGATTATAAATAAAACTTAATATCGAGTGTAGGTTATAACTCATCTCAAACCCGATACGAAAAAACTACGGGTTTCAATCTAGATGAGATTTATATAGTCATCCCAAATGCAATATTCGCTGTCAAATAATCAAGCATTAGCCCTTGTTTTACTCGTGTGTTAAAGCTTGTTTGTCAGCAGCAGAAGTGATGAATTTATTGAGCATCAAAGCAGCTTGAAAGTTCAAAACTTAAAATCAAATCGGGTAGGTGCTAGTAACTGACTTTTCCCGTTAAGTCTCTTTTGCAAGCTGCCAACCTTCACAAAGGTCATG
>NZ_JAYGHD010000495.1:0-3574 GCF_034932245.1 Nostoc sp. UHCC 0251 | reverse complement strand
TCCTTTTAGGAGAGAGGTTTGGAGAGAGGTCAAAATATTAAGTTGCACATCGCGTCATAAATTAAAATATGCAACGCTAAGTTTAAAGACCGCGTTTCTGTGTTTTGCCTTGATGATAAGTATCCATCTGGCATACTTGCAATACTAAATACTGCTTTGAAGCTCGTATAAATTATGTAAGGTAAACTACGTGAGAAATTGCCGTCGAGCTATTTACACTATCTTCTTTATTGTTTTGAACAACACATAACAGTTGTAACCCTATATAAGTGTAAGTCTGTAATTAGACTAATTACTCCAGTAGCATTACTTATTTAGCTACACTTATGCTACATAAGTATTGAGGCTGCTGGCATAATACTGAAAACTACCACTGTTACTAAAAGAGATACTCGCTAACTCGCAACTTTATTCCTCACTTTTACTTTCGACTTGTTTCATATGACTTATATTAAGAACACTTTTCTCGAATTTATCACTACCCTAGAAGGGTTTGATCACTTACCAGATGCAGCGATCGCTAATCTATCAGAACAGCTACAAGCTTGGCGCTATCGCATAGGCCAGAAAATCATCGGTAAAGAAAGTCTCCCAGAACGGATCACGATAATTTATGAGGGACAAGTGCGCCTATTGGGATATGACCCCCAGACGCAATTGCCAATTACCTTAAAATTGCTGCAACCAGGGGAAATTATCGGCGAAATTAGTTTGTTGCGCGATGTCGCTTGTGAAACAGCGATCGCCTCCACCGAAGTAGTATGTTTAACCTTGAGTGCATCGGCATATTTTAGCTTTCTGGCTTTATACCCAGCTTTTGCCGATGCTCGGAAGAACCACAGTTCTTTAGTGGAAGTTTTCGATATTCTCAGCTCGTATTGGAAACAGCAAGCGATCGCTACTTTAAATTTTAAAGAAATCGCAGAAAACGCCTTACCACAAGCGAAAATACATTATCTCCCTCCAGGGACAACTCCATTCAACCAACTCGATAGCGAAAGCGTCTGGTTTGTGAGTGGCGGTGGCACAGTAACGAATTTATCACCTGGCGATCGCCTAGAATCGGACGATGACAGAGACAAAATCCAAGTTATAAGTCAAAATCCTGCACGGTTGCTTGGTATACATCCGTCAAATTTGATATTAGTAGAAGATCATCACAAGATAGAAGTCGTGGTCAGGGAAACCAAATCAGATAGCGCCGAGGAATTAGATATTCCTTACGCATCAGACGAAATAGTTCCCCAGCCAGCCCCGGATACCTCAAAGAGTTCGTCAAAACAGAAATACCCGTTTTTTAGCGGTAAGGGAGAATTAAATACAGCCTTCGCCTGCTTCCAAATGATCGCGAAGCACCTAGAAATGCCGTTTCGTCGAGAAGTGGTTCGCCGCATCTTAACTGAGCAAGTCAAACGTCAGGGTGTCATATCGTTTCAAGTTACTGCTTACCTGGCAGAGTTAATCGGACTGAAAGCGCAGTTGATCGAGCTACCAACCGCTTCATTGGCACGTATTCCTACACCAGCATTGATTCGCTATAATGACAATTTTGCAGTTTTATATGCAGCAGATGCAAATACTATGGTTTTGGGTGTCCCATCCAAAGGAATTGTGCGCTGCAAACCCGCTCAATTGGTTGAACAATTAGATGTTGATCCAACCGACTTTCCGCCCAAAGTTAGGGTATTACTGCTCACTGCTACCAATCAAACACCCCAAGAACGCTTTAGTTTACGCTGGTTTATCCCCTATTTATCAAAGCACCGCCGAGTCCTAATAGAGGTCTTTATCGCTTCCTTTTTCGTGCAGTTGGCAGCGTTGGCGAATCCTCTGGTGGTTCAGTTAATTATTGACAAAGTTATCACTCAAAATAGTATTGGCACACTACATATTTTGGGGATTTTGCTATTAGTAGTCGGGCTATTTGAAGCAGTGCTGACTACCTTACGAACCTACTTATTTGTCGATACCACTAACCGGATCGATATGGGTTTAGGGTCGCAAATCATTGACCACTTATTACGTTTACCACTGCGCTACTTTGAACGCCGACCGGTAGGTGAACTTTCCACTCGGATCAACGAATTAGAAAATATCCGCCAATTTCTGACCGGTACCGCCTTGACAGTCGGGTTAGATGCTCTATTCTCGGTGGTTTATATCGGTGTGATGCTGATTTATAGTTGGCAACTCACCTTGGTTGGCTTAAGCACAATTCCAGTATTTGTGATTATCACCTTAGTTGCTTCTCCCACCATTAGCAGACAGTTACGTGGCAAAGCCGAACGCAACGCCGAAACTCAATCTTATTTAGTTGAGGTGATGTCAGGAATTCAAACCGTAAAAGCGCAAAATATCGAATTGCGATCGCGCTTTTCTTGGCAAGAGCGTTATGCTCGGTTTGTCGCCGCTGGTTTTAAAACTGTTGTAACTTCTACACTCGCTAACTCCACCAGCAACTTTCTCAATAAACTCAGTAGTTTACTCGTTTTGTGGGTAGGAGCTTATTTAGTACTTCAAGGAGAATTAACTTTAGGCGAATTAATTGCCTTTAGGATTATATCTGGTTACGTCACTAGCCCAATATTGCGTTTAGCTCAACTCTGGCAAAGCTTCCAAGAAACAGCCTTGTCTCTAGAGCGTTTAAGCGATATTGTCGATACCCCACAAGAAGGAGAAACAGACCGCTACAATATACCCTTACCTAGCATCAAGGGAGCAGTGAAATATGAAAATGTTTCCTTCCGTTTTGGCACAAGTGGCCCTTTGCAACTCTCTAATGTCAACCTCGAATTTGAGCCAGGAAAATTTATCGGCATCGTCGGTCAAAGTGGGTCTGGTAAAAGTACTATGATGAAGTTACTGCTCAGACTTTACGAAACTGAGTCCGGCAGAATTTTGATTGATGGTTATGATATTGCCAAAGTGGAACTCTATTCACTGCGGCGACAAATTGGTGTGGTTCCCCAAGAAACGTTGTTGTTTGACGGAAGCGTTCAAGAAAATATTGCCCTAACCAATCCCGATGCGACAACCGAAGAAATTATCGAAGCGGCTCAAGTTGCTTGCGCCCACGAATTTATCATGAACTTACCCAACGGTTACAACACGCGGGTGGGAGAACGGGGTTCTGCACTTTCAGGTGGACAACGACAAAGAATTGCGATCGCTCGCTCTGTTTTACAACGACCAAAATTATTAGTTTTGGATGAAGCAACCAGCGCATTAGATTATCCCACAGAACGGCAAATATGTCTCAATTTAGCCAAAGCATTTAAGGGTGATACAGTGTTTTTCATTACCCACCGATTAAACACCGTCAGTAATGCAGACATGATTGTTGTAATGGATAATAGCAGGGTTATAGAAAAAGGTAGCCATCAAGAATTAATGGCTGCTAAAGGTCATTATTATTACCTGTATCAGCAACAAGATGTGAACTTATAATTTAGTCATTGCTAAGGGCATGGTAATGAAGAGGCAGGGGAAAATGACCAAGCCCCGTTGGGGCGGGGTGTGGGGTGTAGGGTGGTGCGACTCGTTTGCGGTGAATTCATAACCCGCAGTGAAAACG
>NZ_JAYGHD010000494.1:0-3716 GCF_034932245.1 Nostoc sp. UHCC 0251 | reverse complement strand
GAGGCAGGGGAGGCAGGGGAGGCAGGGGAGGCAGGGGAGGCAGGGGAGGCAGGGGGAGAATAACTAATAACTAATGACTAATGACTAATGACTAATGACTAATTTATATGATTCCTATTAGTGATAATATTCGTTGTCGGAATAAGCCGATTATTAATTACTGGTTGATTGGCATTAATGTTGCCGTATTCTTATGGGAGCTTAAACTAGAATTTAGTGGTGGATTAGGTTATTTTATTAATATTTGGGGTGTAGTTCCAGCCCAGATTAGTGGGGCAATTACAAATGCATTCGTTTACAATATCTCTCCTGCTTGGATAATTGTAATTTGGCGAACATTTTCACTATTTGTTGCAATATTTCTACATGGCAGTTTTAGTCAGATATTAGGAAATCTGTTATTTTTATGGGTTTTTGGGAAAACTGTTGAGAATATTCTGGGACATAGGCGTTATCTAGGTTTTTATCTGGCTGCTGGCGCGATCGCATCTTTAGCGCAAATTCTCGCTGAACCAAGCTTGACAGTACCATTGATTGGAGCGAATGGTGCGATCGCAGGTGTTTTAGGAGCATATATTATGAAGTTTCCTAAAGCTAGAATTGACACAATTTTGCCACTAATCATCTTGTATATCCCAATCGAACTCCCAGCTTTTTTCTATCTATTTTGGTGGTTTGTCCAACAATTATTTTATGGCATCGGTAGTTTAAATATTCCTCCTGTTGGCGTAAACCAATCGGGTGTTGTCTTCTGGGGACAGGTTGTGGGATTATTGATTGGTGTAGCTTTCATGCGTTTTAAGAAATAATTTGTTACTAATTGACCACTCGATGGAAAGCATCTTGTCGTCAGACATCGCTCTTAATCTCAGAGAATGTCTTTTGGGTAAAACCCTATACGCCTTTTGATGGATTACATTTTTGAGATTAAAAATCCATACTGTTAAAGCTAGGGGATGCCTACTCTTCAAATCGGTATTGTTTTAGTTATAAGCAGTGTGCAAGATGTCAAATGTTGATAAAATTAACTTTAAAGTCACTGATGAATTAGTAGCTCTGCGGCAGCGTGTAGCTGAGTTAGAGCAATCAGAAACATTTTATCAGCAAAGGCAAGCAGCGCTTGAAGAGCAAGTAATAGAGCTAGAAAAAAAACTGGCACTTGCACTACAATATCCCCATATTCAAGCTGTTGAATATGAGATCAAGCAGCATTTTGAACAAAGGGCATCCACAGCCTTTAATGTGCCAACAGATGTACCAGTCACTTTAGAGCAGATACAACAAGAAATTGCAGAGCGACAGCAGGTAGAAGCCTCTTTAAGGGAAAATGAAGAACGGCTCAGGTTAGCTTTAGATGCTTCCCAGATGGGCTTGTGGGATTGGAATATTGTTACCCATCAAGTCATCTGGTCTGAAACTCATGAAGTGCTTTTTGGTCTGCTTCCAGGTAGTTTTGACGGCAGCTATGAAGGTTTTCTAAGGTGCGTTCATCCTGAAGACAGACAATCTGTAATGCAATTTATTACCCAGGCTTTAGAACAAAAGACTGACTACGACGATGAATTTCGTATAGTTCGAGCAGACCAAAGTATACATTGGATTTCTGCCAAGGGAAAATTTATCTATGACGATCGCGGACAAGCGGTGCGAATGATTGGCGTTTGTATGGAAACTACTGTCTGCAAGCAGGCAAAAGAAAGCACTCGTGAACTCACAACCCAAGTGCAAGAACAGGCAAATATTTTAAATGCCATCCTCACCGCCTCAGTGGATCACATTTATATCTTTGATGGCAGAGGTTGCTATCAGTATGTCAGTCATGATGCAGCTACAATATTAGGCTTCAAGCCCCACGATCTTGTCGGAAAAACTTTGCAAGACCTGGATGTACCCGCAGACCTTATAGAACAGGTAGATAATCAACGACAAGCTGTGATGAAAACTGGGCAGCCAATCAAGGATGAGTGTAAATATGTTGCTGCTGATGGGGTGCATTATTATGAATACATCCTCACACCATTACGCAATTTTGGCCAAACTATTGAAGGCGTAATTACAGTTTCTCGTGATATTACCGAACACAAACGGGCAGAAAAAACATTACGTGAAAGTGAAGCCAGATTTCGGCGTTTGTTTGAATCCAACCTAATCGGGGTCGCTTTTTGGAATGTGGATGGCTTTATTCTTGATGCCAATGATGCCTTTCTCCAGCTAGCTGGCTACACTCATGATGAGTTTGCCACCTTGGGTAGAATTAATTGGAGAGAAATTACTCCTATTGAGTATAAGGAATTAGACGATCGCGCCCTTTTGGAAGTGCAAACCACTGGAATTTCCAGAATTTATGAGAAAGAGTATCTTCACCGCAACGGGAAGCGAGTCCCAATTGTTTTGGGGATAGCCTTGCTGAATGACTCCAAAAATAATGGTGTTGCTTTTGTACTGGACATTACTGAGCGCAAATCAGCCGAGAAAAAATGCGATCGCCTCCTCGAACGAGAAATGAAAGCACGCAAAGAAGCAGAAGTCGCTAACACAATCAAAGATGAATTTCTGGCGGTTCTCTCCCATGAACTGCGAACCCCACTCAACTCGATTCTGGGGTGGTCGAAATTACTGCGGACTCGTAATTTTGATAAAAAAACCACTAACCACGCCTTGGAAACCATTGAACGCAACGCCAAGTTACAAACCCAGCTAATTGAAGATTTGTTGGATGTGTCTCGCATCCTCCGAGGAAAATTAAACTTGAATACCTGTCCAGTGAACTTGGTAACGGTGGTTGAAGCAGCACTAGAGACAGTACAACTAGCAGCACAAGCTAAATCAATTCAAATTCAGACTATATTTGATCCCACTTTAGGACAAGTCATGGGCGACCCAAATCGGCTTGAGCAAGTTGTGTGGAATCTACTTTCCAATGCGGTAAAATTTACACCAGCAGGCGGACGGATAGAAATTCGACTGATGGAAGTTGGTAATCAAGCTCAAATTCAGGTCAGCGATACAGGTAAGGGAATTAATCCAGAGTTTTTACCTTATGTATTCGATTACTTTCGCCAAGCTGACAGCACAATTACCCGGACATTTGGTGGGCTAGGTTTAGGATTAGCGATCGTGCGTAAGGTTGTAGAAATGCATGGGGGAAACGTTCAAGCCGAAAGTCCTGGAGAAGAATTAGGAACCACTTTCACTGTTGAGTTACCGCTTTTGGTGAGAAGTGAACAGGTGAGGCCTGAGGAAAATGAGCCTTCACCTTGTGAGTTTGATTCCCCATTCCTCTCAGGCACTCAAGTTTTGGTGGTGGACGATGAACCAGATATCCGCGACTTAGTGACCTTTATTTTGCAAGACTACGGTGTAGAAGTAACCGCCGTATCTTCAGCACAAGAGGCATTAGAAGCACTATCTGAATCGATACCAGATGTTTTAATTAGCGATATTGGAATGCCGAAGACAGATGGTTATATGCTGATGCGAGAAGTAAGAGCGCGATCGCCTGAACAAGGAGGACGCGTACCAGCGATCGCTCTGACAGCCTATGCAGGCGAAATGAATCAGCAGCAAGCACTAGCAGCCGGATTTCAAATGCATATTTCTAAACCAGTAGATCCAGATGCATTGGTGAAAGCGATCGCCGATTTGATAAATTAGTCATTAGTCATTAGACCTCTTGCAAAAGTGCTTTTTGCAAGAGGGGGAAAAGGGTAAAGGTT
>NZ_JAYGHD010000493.1:0-3727 GCF_034932245.1 Nostoc sp. UHCC 0251 | reverse complement strand
TGGTAATGTCTGTGTTTTTCTCGCCTCAATTACTACTAGCTAGGCAGTTACAATTTATCTTTTAAAAAAGGAAATTTTATCTTTTGGAATCTGGCTAGTTTTAATGCGATCGCTGGCTTCACTATTGCATAATTTGCCATGCCCGGTAATATAATCTATACCAAAATGCTTATTTACTCGATCGCAAATGCAACTTTAAGCAGATATATATGTGCAGCTAAAGATTGATGCCGATGCTGTCAGAAATTAATATGCTTTAACTATTACTTACAGTAATTCAATTGAGGAATGTGATCGTGAAACGCTTTAATGTCTCCAATATTTTAGGAAGTACTGTTCTAGCTCTAAGTTTGGCTACCTTGCCCACAGTTCTGCCTGCTTCTGCTCAGACAACAACCACTCCTGATGGTATTGTTACAGATACCACTACAGACCGCACTCTTACCGACGGAAATTATCAGGATGGCGATTGGGGTTTACTGGGCTTGCTCGGTTTATTTGGTTTATTTGGTCGCAAGAGCCGCAAAGCCGATGATAATGTAGGTTATCGTGACCCTAATGTGGTAAGTTCCTCTGGCTCCCGTTCTAACTATTAATAAAGAGTTGCATTCTAATTTCGCGTAAATCCTGTAAATCCTAAAGATGATTAAGGGTAAAGCCTGCCGATGCAGGCTTTGTTCGTGTGTATACATTAGACCTCTTGCAAAAGTGCTTTTTGCAAGAGGGGGAAAAGGGTAAAGGTTAAAGGGGAAGGGGACAATACAGAACTTTTTCCCCTTGCCCTTTTCCCGACTTATGCAAGAAGTCTATTACTCCAAGCCTTGGGGGGTCAGGGCGTGCCAAGTTTGCCCGGTTTAATTGTTAATTGGGATTCCTCAAAAATAAAATTAGCGAACGAAAGTGCGCTCCTAGTTTAGCTTTAAGAGCTTCACAGGTGGTTGTTTTTGGGAAATCTAGGGACTGGCGATCGCTCTTAAGTTTACCTGGCTCGGCGACAACGGTAATATGATAATATTCTTTACGTACTCAGTATTTTAGCTAGAAAAAATATCAAAATTTCTACTTAAACCTGTGAATGTGGGTTTAATTTAGCTTTTTTGTTGCCAAACAAGTATCCACAACTACAAGGTTATGATTAATATTTTTTTCCTGCTCATACTATTTTCTTCGCTTTTAGGTCGGATTAAATTTCCGGGAATAAATATTGGTATTCATTATTTATTAATTCCTGCATTTAGTTTTGGTATAATTAGTTTATCTGTAAAATTTATCCCAGAAATTTTAAAAAAACATAAAATTATTTTAATATCTATAAGTCTACTGTATTTATGGATGTGGCTCTCCTCATTAATTAGCCCATTTCCAAGTACCGCTATTACTTACAGTCTAAAATATTCTACTTATTTTATAGTATTCTTTGCTTTTCTAGTTCTAAATTTTAGAAATTTTAAAACATCATCTTTAACATTTTACTATCGTTGCATATTATATTTATTACAAATAATTGCAGTTCTTGGTTTCTTAGAGGCTTTATTTCCCAATCATTGGATTTTTGAGTTATTAAAATTTCCAAGTTATTATCCTCAGATTGGTTCAATTATGCAAAATCCTAACCAATTTGGGGTAATAGTTTCCATTGGATTATGTTTAAGCTTAATTTTAGAAAAACAGAAAAATATATCTAAATTTGAATTATATATTAGTGAATTTCTTTTTCTCATTTCCCTAGCTTTATCTGCCAGTAGAAATGCTTGGCTAGTTTTTTTTCTGGGGATGTTTTTTTTATTAATATATAAAATTATTAGTATTAAAAAAATGATTTTTATCATGAGCCTATGGCTTTTATGTATTATATCTATACCAGTATCTACATATAGAATTGGATTGGGAAATAGTAAAGTGTTTCCCTTAATTAATTTATTTTTAACCAATCACAGCGACATAGTGCTTCCTAGTCCTGTAGGTACAGCCTTATCAAGATTTGCGCTTTGGCAAGCAGCTATTATTGAAACTATTACAAGGCCAATAACAGGTATAGGTGTAGGAGCTTTTGCAGAACATATAGGAGTAAAAGTTTTTGGACGAAAAGGTTATCACGCACATAATATATTTTTAAATGTGTTAGTAGAACAAGGAATTATTGGATTATTCCTATTTACAAATTTTTTAGTACAAATAGCTTCTAAAGTTAAACATGCTAATCCCGTGAATGTCATTCCGATTATTATGTTTTTAGCGTCTCAAATGCCAGATGTTTTTGTTGAAGACTATACTTTTACAACTATTGAGTTTTATTTTCTGGCAGCTGCTATGAATTCTCGAAAAGATTTTGTCATTGAATCAAAACCTGAAATTATTTACAATGTTCAAAAAATCTGCGATAAATAAACCTCACTTTTACTTAATATTTCCGAATATATTTGATTTCAAGGGAGGTATTCAAGTTTATTCAACATTTTTGCTCCAAGCTTTACAAGATGTATATCCTGAAGCTGATTATGATGTGTTTCTTAAGTATGACAAGCAGAATTTAAAACATCAGCAAAACTTGCAATTTTTAACTTCAACAAGGTTTCATTATTTTGGAGCTTTACCACGATTATTACAAACTATTTTCTTCGCTACCAAAATCATTATTTTGGCTATACTCCAACGCCCCAGTATAGTGATATCAACTCATGTTAACTATGCCACTGCTTGTTATTTTCTAAAACTTCTCACTGGGATTCCTTACTGGGTAGTTGCTCATGGCTTAGAAGTTTGGGATATTGAAAATATTGTTACAAAACTTGCATTACAAAACGCAAATAAAATAATTAGTGTTAGTAATTACACTCGCCAGCGCTTGCTTGGATATAAAAATCTGGATTCAGAAAAAATTGTTATTTTACCTAATACATTTGATGCCAGCAAATTTAAAATCAACCCTAAACCTTCCTACTTGTTAGAACGATACAAATTAACAGATGAACAGCCTGTAATTCTAACAGTAACGCGGATGGGACGCATGGCAAAATACAAAGGTTATGATCAAATCCTTCGTGCTTTACTGAAAGTGCAGTTGCATGTTCCTAATGTTCACTTCATTCTTGTAGGGAAAGGCGATGATATACCTCGAATTAAAGCTTTAGTTACCAGCTTAAATCTGCAAGATTGTGTTACTATTGCAGGATTTATACCAGATGAAGAATTGTGCGATTATTACAATCTCTGTGATGTTTTTGCTCTGCCTAGTCAAGGAGAAGGATTTGGGATTGTTTATTTAGAAGCTTTAGCTTGTGGTAAACCTGTGCTGGCTGGTAATCAAGATGGTTCTACAGATCCCTTGGCTGAGGGGAAATTAGGATGTTTGGTTGATCCTAATAACGTTGAAGAAATTGCTGATAATCTAATTCAAATCCTGCAAGGTGATTGCTCTAACCCAGTAGTTTACCAACCAGAATACTTGCAACAAAAAACTATTGAAGCTTTTGATTTTAGACAGTTTCGCAGAAGTTTAGCAAAGTTGGTTAGTGATCATTAAGTTGCAATTTAAGAGAGATTGGGTGCTCAAGCCCTAAGTCTAGCCAAGCTTGATTTTGTGCAGTTTCACAAATAATTAGGATAAAATCTCAGCTATTTAGTTAAAAATGAAATAAATTAAAATTGCATACAGCAGATTGCGCTCTAATTGAATACACGTAGAGACGTAGCACTGCTACGTCTCTACAAGGTTTTGGGTTTTATA
>NZ_JAYGHD010000492.1:0-3849 GCF_034932245.1 Nostoc sp. UHCC 0251 | reverse complement strand
ATTGCTTCCTTTGTGCAGGTTCGGTGTAAACAAAGAAAAATTCCTCAAATTGATCAAAAATTAGCACCGTCCGCAGGTTGCGCTGTTCGTTTTCCCGTAGTTGAGTGATTAGAAACTTTGTAGAGACGCGATTCATCGCGTCTTCACTAGGACGTGAAGAAGACGAAAGAAGTAAGGAGTGGGTATTTTGAATATCAAAGGTCGAAGTTCCGAGTTCTGAGGTCGAAGTTCCGAGTTCTGAGGCTGAAGTTCCGAGTTTTGAGGCTGAAGTTCCGAGTTCTGACTCTCGCAAATCAGGGAAGACGCGATGAATCGCGTCTCTACAAACTTCCGACTCCTCACTTTTTCCCAAAAGCCTGCCTAACTCTTCTACCCAGTTGGTGTAAACGCGCATTACCACCGGCAAATAATCTTGAGTACCGATCGCTTTATTCTTTAAAGCTGGTACTAGTCCCGCATTCACCAGGGAACTTTTGCCTACACCCGATTGCCCATGAATTACTATCAACTTATAATCAGGGCGACCCATGCGTTCAATTAAACGTTCTACATCCAATAGGCGACCAGATGCAGCAATTTCTGGAGCAATATTTCCTTGGGGAGAGTTTGAGCGCAATGTCTCTACAAATGCCTGTTTGGTAGCTTCTAACCTACCCGCACCAATAAAAGCCCGCAAACCAAATTGCTGTTCAATAGAACGCTGTTGCTGTTTGATTTTGTATGCTTTGAGATATTCTTTCTGCTCAAAGTAAAGCTGCTGCAAAAATCTGAGAATATCCAAAAAAAGCCTTATATCTTCTAAGGGATTACCCACATCTCTAGCAGTTTCTAAGCTTAGAGTTGCCTGTTGAGTTTGACCTAATTGATATTGAGAACGGCCTAAAATAAACTGATATAAACTCAAATCTTTTGATTTTATATCTCTTTCGGGAATATCAGATAAAATCCCTGATGTATTTGCTGATTCCAGATTGGGAATCGTAGAAAAAACCTTTAAGGCTTGCTGAACAAGCTGATTTGCTTTGACCCAGTTTTTTTGAGCAAAAGCTACCTCAGCTAAAGAACCGTAATCCTTGGCTAATTCTCTTGGCTGGTTGTTATTTTGATGGATTACTAAAGCTTGTTCGGAAAGACTCTGCAACGTTTCCCACTTTTGCAAGTCTCGCAAGATATCACCGAATTTAACTACTGAAGTAGCAATTAAATCTGGACTTTTCAATCGGCTAATAAAATTTATATACTCTTGGACATAATGCCAAGTTGCTTGCCAATCTGGATGATTGATATCTTGATGTTTAAAAGCTTTTAAATAATAACAAAAGCCAATCTCACTGAGGATTTTTGCCTGTCGTTCTAAATTATGATTTTGCTGCCAGAGCTTATCAGCTTTGTGATAATGATCTAACGCCGAATCTTTTTGATTATTTATCTGTTTGATAAAACCTAACAAGGATTCTAAATTAGCTTGAATTTCTAAATTATAAATATCTGGCTTTTTAAGTAATTCTCTTTGCGCCGCTTCTAACTCATTTTCCCGTTTAAGATATTCATCTACGCTAAATTTTAAGTTATTACTAAACCATTGATTAGCTATTTCGATGATAAAATATACTAATTCTTGTGTTGATATGGCAAAATCTCTCGTAGTTGCCCAACTTTCCAAATCGGGTGCAAGCTGGATTAGTTGTTTGTAAATTTCATCGTCAATCCATAACACTAAGGGAAAAGCAAAATTCTTGCGAAACTCCTCCCGCACCTGATTTGCAGAAGTTAACATCACGGGCAAATTCTGCACTGATTCCAAACCCACAACCATTACACAGGCTGGTATCTCTTCGCCAAATTCTTCCTGAATGGTAGTATAAAGAGTCCTGTTCGATTGCTGCACCGCCAAAACAAGAATTTCGACTTGACAAATTTCTTGCAATCTGGAGATTAAGCGATCGCGCAGGCTACCATAATTACACCGTGCCAATATCAGCTTAAACTGTCCCACAGAGGATTCAATCGCCCAAGCTAATTGTTTCAGAGAGCGATCGCTGCTTACACGATCATCTTCTGGTGATTGCGAGTCTGTCATAAGCTTATGTGCTTTTCGGGTGCGAATTTTGACTATATGTTTTGACGTTGAGTCAACATATCCCGCCTTGCACTTAAGTGCAAGGCTAATAGCTGAAGTCCACTGAAGTGGACTAGTGGACTGGAAGTAATTATTAGTCCTCTTAAGCTATTAGCCTGGGATTTTAATCCCTGGCGGGTGAGTGGGTAAGTGAAAGATACTTCACTGCAACTCCTTCGCTTCAGCCAAAACCGGATTAACGTCAAACCAAGACTCGCCACCATCCCGATATTCAAAGACAAACCGACTGCGGATCAGTTTTTGATATCCGTGGTCATCACTCACCTTTTTCCTTTCCTTGACGTGACGTAATAATTGCCACTCATCCTCAGAAATCGGTAACATTATCTCATTCCGCCGAGAACGAATCACTTGCTCTAAGGTTTCACGAGTTAAGGGAAGACTCATCTCTTCCATAATCCAGGTATTCAGCAGCCTTAACACGTCCCGCACATGACCACCGCTCATTTGACATAAACGCTCTAGGCTAGCAGCACTATCAAAAATCTCGGTAACTTTATTTAGACGCTCCTCTGGTGTCATGTCAGGAAAAGCTCTTGCTAGTACCATCTGCTGCATGAGCGCCATTCCCTGTGTATGAACACTGCCATCAGACCACTGTACAGGTACCATTGGTAACACCTTGGGGTCTTCTGGGAAACGCTGGGTTAGCATTCCGTAATCATTGGAAAACTTCAAGGACAAGGGCATGGTGTAGATGAGATGACAATTAAGCTTAGTCAAAAACTCACCTTGATCGACAAATAAATATTCTTGCTGCGGACGACCCCAAGGTTTGGCACGATTATCTATGCGGTCAAGATTATCGACAATTACCACCAAACCATTTTTACCCTGCTGTTTGAGTTTAGCGATCGCAGGTTCCAATAATTCTTGATTAATCGCTTCCAGCAGTTTAGTTTTTTGCGGTGCTAAATACTGATTAAGTTTTTCTCGCAGGGTTGGGTCATTTTTCATCTTCGCGGTGATTTCACCAATGCCCATAGACAAAGAAAACTTATCTTTATCTGCGGATAAACCGACATCACCAAGCATCGGAAGCTTAACTTTTCCCGCCGTCACCTCAGAGTTTAATACCTTCCAAGCACCTTGCAGCAACTCATTAAACTTGTTAGGTGACTCCAAGGTAATTTTATCCAGACTTTGACTCACACGCCGAGCGATCGCTAACAGCACATCAGCAATATCGACATCGGTCATTTCCAAATCGTCGCTGGACTCAAAATAGACCACATGGAAGCCTAACTGTTCCAGTTCTGCCTGTAACCGTAATAGTTCTGTCGATTTTCCACAACCAATATGCCCAGTAAATAAAGTGCAGGTGGGTTCATTAGGCTTAAAGAAGGTAATTTTTTGCTTCAGCTTGCCAAGAATATCACCACCTCGGACTGAGGAAAAATCTATGTAATACTTGCTATCAGAGCTATGGTTGACAAACAGAGTTCTGCTGGGATCGCTAGCCTGATAAAATTCCCGTAAATCTATGGGCATAACCTGGTAGTGCAATTATTTGGTATTGTCTTAACACATCCTTGTTAAAAAGCATAAATTTTTACTTAGATCGTGAATTAGCTGCGTACCTCTGCGTTTAAATTTCTCCCCTCAATTCGCCACGATTTTACGCAAAGCTGTAACTAATATGCTGACAATTCAGCGGCATCTGGAAAACCTCTCTCTAAATCTCTCTCCTAAAAGGAGAGAGACTTTGA
>NZ_JAYGHD010000491.1:0-3880 GCF_034932245.1 Nostoc sp. UHCC 0251 | reverse complement strand
TCATCAAAAGAAGACTTTCGCTATTAGCAAGGAACTTTAGTTCCTTGCGGGACATAGCTTTTACGTTAAGTTGACACGTATGAACATGTTGTGCACCTACGATTATTTGTACTTCACTATGGGGAAACCGTAGCATTGGCGGATAAATTATACTTCTTTAGAGACGTTATTTACCGCTATTTGATTTATGTTATCCAAACCCAAAATAGTTTTATCATGGCTTGTATTTTTACTAAGTTTTGCAAGTCTATTTCTCAGTTCTTGGATTCTTCTTCCGGCTCCAAATATGTTTTTACTCACCTTAGCAGTGGGAGCGCCAGAAGTTAGCCCTTGGTTATTCTTATTCAATTTACTCTTTTTATTACTTTCTTTTTTCTACATCCGTCGCCGTAAATTACAACGTTCAGCTTGTATTTTCAGCTTCATAGGATTACTCATTTGTGCATCGGTGCTAGTGAATATTCCACTCACTCAAATGCAGATGGATAAAGCAATGAAGCAAGGATTGGGAGCAAATTATTTACAGCAAATTCCAGTCCAAGTCAGGGCAAAGATGCAAACGCATTCTTTTGATTTAGTTAATTTTTTTGGGGGTATTGGACTAGCGAAAACCCGTCATCAAAAAGATATTCTCTTTGCTTCTCCTGCGGGAGTGCCTTTAAAAATGGAAGTTTATCAACCCTCAGAGGTAGGTAAATATCCAGCAGTGGTAGTAATTTATGGTGGAGCTTGGCAATATGGTAATCCTCATGCCAATTCTGAGTTTAATCAGTATATCGCTCATCAGGGATATACGGTATTTGCGATCGCCTATCGGCACGCACCTAAATATCGGTTTCCAGCCCAGTTAGATGATGTGCGTACAGCCTTGAATTTTATTCGCAAACATGCAGCAGAATATGAAGCCGATCCAGAACGTATGGTACTTTTAGGGCGTTCTGCGGGAGCGCATCTGGCAATGTTAGCTGCTTATCAACCAGATGCACCACCCATTCGTGGTGTAGTGAATTATTACGGCCCTGTTAACTTACCTGGAGGATACAAAACACCGCCATTTCCCGATCCTATTAATACCCGCGCTATTTTAAAAGCATTTATGGGTGGTTCTTTAGAAGAATTGCCTAATCAGTATGAAATTGCTTCACCGATAAATTATCTGACGCACCCTTTACCACCAACTTTATTAATTTACGGCAGTCGTGACCATTTGGTGGAAGCGCGATTTGGCAAACAAATGTACGAACGTTTACATGGCTCTGGTAATACTGCGGTTTTTCTAGAAATTCCTTGGGCAGAACATGCTTTTGATGCCGTTTTTAATGGTGTAAGCAATCAATTAGCGTTATATCATACCGAGAGGTTTTTGGCGTGGGCGTTGTTCAAGCAATAATTTTATTAACATACATTTAAATTTCAAAACCTAGACAAAGTTCCTCAATCGCTTTAACAGGTAGATAAAGCTTGAACGAATGTTCTTTAAATTGTTGAAAACCGTATTTTTGGTAAAAGTTAACTGCTTTTTCATCTATAGCTTCTACAATTACTGCAACGGATGCAACTTGCTCTGTAGCTTTTAGGACACGCTTCAAAGCATCTATCAGAATCACTCCTCCTAAACCTTGACCTTGACGACTGCTATCAACTGCAAGACGACCGAGTAAAATAGCTGGCAGCAAAGGATAGCGAGGTAAACCTTTGGTAAAGGTTTTATCTAAATTAGTAATATCTACTGTGTAAGTTGAAAGAGTGTAATAAGCAATAATATCCATGCTTGGAGAGTCAATCAAAACAAACACTGTAGCGACTTTTTTCTTCAGGTCTTGAGATGCAGATTTAACTATATAGGTGTCTAAACTATCATTTCCACAAGCAAAAATTGAGCGGTTATGCCTTTTACTATCTAGCAACTCAATCGTTAACACCATTTTTTTGGATTATTTGTTTGTAACGTAAAGCTGCTGCGATGAGAGAATCGGAAGGTTTCGGTAAGTTTTGCAGAGCTTCTACAAAAGCTTCAGCATCTTCTAAACTTAGCTTGAGTGTTTGATGCTGCTGTATAACGTTGTAAGCTGCTTCCTGAACGCTGGCGATGACAAAATCCGTCAAGGTGACTCCCTGTAAATCCGCAGCTTTTTGCCATAGAGCTTTTATCTCAGGATTGACGCGTGCTTCTAATCGAGCTGTCTGTTGCAAGTTTTTATCACTCATAAAACACAAATATAAGTCTATATTTAAAGTCTATACGGCATTATGCCGTATCTATTAAAAATATTTCAATATCTACTTTTGAGGCCAGCGCCAGTTATAGCGATTCCATTCGTAGATTCCTTGAATTGCATACTCAGCGCCGTTGAAGAAGCGGACGACGCAGTTAGTAGAGGTATCGTCACCGTTGCTAATTTCCTCGATCTTAATCACCATACAGGGAAACCATTCGCGCTTACAAGGGCCATCTTCTTGCACCCATTCCCATAGTGCATTGGAAACTTCAATGCGATCGCCTATTCTTAGCTTTAGTGCATCCTCAAAATAAGAATACTTATCAAAATGATATGACTCTACACGATTCAGCCACTGTAAACCATAGCGTTGCCGAATAAATTGTACTGTTCCAGAGTCATTTTCTAATAGCCAGTCGTTGAGTAATTGCACTTTCCAAGTGCGGTTGAGTTGTTCTTCATCCTTAACAAACTGTAAAAATGCTTCTAACTCCTCTGGGGTAAGTTCGTCTAAGGGATTAGCAATAGCTGACGCTCTAGAGGTAGAATTTCCCTGAATTTGCTCCACGACTTGCAGTAATATCTCTTTCTGCGTGTCAGTGAGAGGACAGCTTGCTGCATCACAATCATTAAAGGCTGCGAGCATAGATGCTTCAATCTCATCTGGAGTCATAAGTTAATAGCAATTGAGGGTTTATTTCCCTAATTATTACAAAGGTTAAATAAAAGTCTTCAATCCCTTGTAGTTAAAGTCAGGTAAGCTGAGATTATAAGTTACATATTGTTAGATTAAGTCACGGAGTCTTTTATGCGCTTGCGCTCACTCACGGTCGTTTGTATTTCCTGTCTCATCACCTTTCTATCGTGGGTGATCATTCCCCCTGCTGTAGCACTTACACAGATTAGATTATTTGACGTTTCTTATAAAGATTGTCCACCAGAACTAGCACAAGGGGCTGTTATCAGTAGTGGTAGCGCGGCTGCTAATTGTTTTCTTGTCATTGGCAAAGCAGAAAATGGCACTTACAAAACAGTCTACGACGCAGATATTTTTGGACGCATCTATGATGCCAACAATGACTCGGTAATGCAAAACCGCACTCGCTTAGGTTCTATTGCTGAGGTTCCACCTGGCATTAGCGATTTTGAATTGAGAATTTCTGTACCTGCGAATCAGCCTACTCCGTTGAAGCTGAAGCAGTTCAAAGCCGCTGGATTTAGCGGCCAAGTGCGTAAGTAATACCAATTTGGGAGGTGTAACGTTTCTAAAAAAGGCACTTCATAATCTTAGAACAAGTAATCAATTTTAAAGTTTTACAATTTTAAGTATCTCGTTTCGGGTTTCTTCAGGTAACTTACCTTTTGTATAAACAACGAATTTTGCTAAATCGTAATTTGAATGGTGCTTAATAAAATGTTCGTTCAAATCAAATCCATTACTAACAATACCACCGTTGCGTTTGTTAAGGATTTGGATAGATTCTTCTAAATCTGGAGAAGGAAGAATCAACACGACATTTAGATATGGCTTTAAAACTTGTTGCACTCGCCTAAAAAGCTGATCATCTTCATAAACAGAGTGGCCTGCGCCAAAATCAATAACACAATTGCTATAGGATTACTATTTGATTTTTGAACAAAGTTAAGTATTGTAGGGTGCG
>NZ_JAYGHD010000490.1:0-3916 GCF_034932245.1 Nostoc sp. UHCC 0251 | reverse complement strand
CGTTTTTAAACGGGGGTTCCCGAACCTGCAACCCTAAACCTGCAACCCTCTGAACTTTAGAAGTAGCATTTTCATTTTTTCATTTTAGACACCTAATGCTGAACATTCCTCAACTACTGGCAACTGAAATAAACCTCAAACCCCATCAGGTGCAAAACGCGCTGGAACTTTTAGCGGAGGGTGCAACAATTCCTTTTATTGCACGCTACCGCAAAGAGCGCACCGATGAGATGAATGAAGTGCAACTACGTGAACTAGCTGATCGATATACTTATTTAACAGAACTGGAAGAACGAAAATCTGTAATTTTAAGTGCGATCGCAGAACAAGGTAAACTCACAGATGAACTCAAAGCCAAAATCTCATCCTGCTTACAAAAAACCGAACTTGAGGATTTATACTTACCCTATCGCCCAAAACGACGCACGCGCGCCACTATCGCCAGAGAAAAAGGACTCGAACTACTGGCGGAATTTATCAAGTTGCTAAATGTCAAAAATGCTGCGATAGCTTCATTAGAAGCAGAAGCGGCTAAGTATATTTCTGAAACTAAGGGAGTAAAAACAGCAGAAGAAGCGCTCAAAGGTGCTGCTGATATTTTAGCGGAAGAAGTGGCTGAAAAAGCGGAGTTACGCGCATATATCCGCGATTATCTTTTAGAAGAAGGGGTATTTGTCTCCCGCATCAAAGATGATTATCCTGAAGGTACAACCAAATTTGAGATGTACCGTAACTATCAAATTAGGGTAAAAAATATTGCACCCCACAATATGCTGGCGTTGTGTCGGGGTGAAACGGAGAAAGTATTAAGCTTTGAAATTGCTTTCGATGAGGATACGGTACTTTACTATCTTGAGTCGAAAGAAATTAAAACCAAAGTTCGGACAATTCAGGATTTTTATCAGGCGATGTTGAAGGATGCATTCAATCGTTTGATGAAAGTATCTCTAATGGGAGAGGTAATTTCTGAGATAAAAGTCTATGCAGACATAGAATCAATCAAGACATTTGAAACTAATCTGCGAGAATTGCTGCTGTCTGCACCAGCAGGAATGAAACCAACACTGGCGATAGACCCTGGATTTAGAACTGGGTGTAAAGTAGCAGCCCTCGACCAAACTGGGAAATTTTTGGAATACCAAGCGGTTTTTCCCCACCAAGCGGCTGAACAACGCGCCAAAGCTGCACAAACTGTCAAAAATCTGATTGAAAAATACAAGATTGAGTTAATCGCCATTGGTAACGGTACAGCGTCCCGCGAGACAGAGGAGTTTGTCACGCAAGTATTGGAAACCATAGAACGCAAACCAGTTAAGGTAATGGTGAATGAATCTGGCGCATCTATATATTCTGCAAGTAAAGTAGCGCTAGAAGAGTTTCCCGATTTAGATATTACCGTGCGCGGTGCAATTAGTATCGGCCGCCGTTTGCAAGATCCTCTGGCGGAACTAGTGAAAATCGATCCTAAATCTATTGGTGTGGGACAATATCAGCACGATGTCGATCAGAAGTTGCTGAAAAAGAAATTGGATGAGACTGTAGAAAGCTGCGTTAACTACGTCGGCGTAGATTTGAACATGGCCTCCAAAGAACTTCTGACTTCCGTCTCTGGGATTACGGCAACAGTTGCCAATAATATTGTCGCCTATCGTAACCAGAATGGAGCTTTTAAAAATCGCCGACAACTCTTGAAAGTTCCGAAGCTGGGGCCAAAAGCCTTTGAACAAGCGGCAGGTTTTCTGCGGATTCGCGGCGGTGACAACCCATTAGATAATACAGCAGTGCATCCAGAAAGTTATTCTGTAGTAGAAGCGATCGCATCTGATCTAAATGTGCCATTAAATCAGGTAACACAGATTGCCGAAAAACTCAAAAAGACCAACCTGAAGAAATACGTTACCGATAGTGTCGGCGAACCCACACTGCGCGACATTCTCAGCGAACTAGAAAAACCAGGTAGAGATCCTCGCGCTGAGTTTAAGTATGCCACCTTCAAGGAAGGAATTAAGGAAATCAGAGACTTAAAGGTGGGAATGGAACTAGAGGGAATGATTACAAATGTCGCCAACTTCGGCGCGTTTGTCGATATCGGCGTACATCAAGATGGCTTGGTGCATATATCCCAACTTGCTGATAGATTTGTAGACGATCCCAAAAAAGTGGTCAAAGTCGGACAAGTAGTCAAAGTGCAGGTGTTAGAAATCAATGAGAAACTGAAGCGGATTAGTTTGTCGATGAAAACAGTTAAGCAATAATTAGAAACAGCAGATGGCAGTTTATCAAGTTCGATTCATCAATCCTACACTTGGGTTAGATCGCACCATTCAAGTACCTGATGATCAATATATTCTAGATATGGCGGAAGATGCTGGTATCCGCCTACCATCTGGGTGTAAACAAGGCGAATGTTCTGCTTGTATAGCCAAACTCATTAGCGGTGAAGTCGATCAAAGTGAGCAAAAATTTCTGCGTCCAAGCGAAATACAGGCTGGTTATGTTGTTACTTGTGTAACTTACCCTTTGTCTGATTGCACTTTAGAAACCCATCAAGAACAAGTCTTATATAAATCAGCACTTTACTATCAGCCTGAGTCTGGAAAGTCTGAGCGATCGCCATAATAATCTGTTAAGAAAATTTGTAGGTTGGGTTAAAGGTAGTGAAACCCGACAAAGCGTGAAAATGTTGAGTTTCGTTCCTCAAACGCCACATGCTTCAAGTCGGGGAACCCGCCCAACGCAGTGGCTCCCCAACCTACTCAGAGTACTTTTTTAAGTAAAATCTACGCAGTATTGGAACCGCTATATTTTTCTCAATGATCGGCCTAACGATAGAACCAAATTCTATCTTGCAAGAGAGGCTAAAGCCTAGCACATAGTTGAAGATGAGATAAGAAGTTACAAAAAATCTCTAGTGATTAGGTAAGAAAAATGTTAACACCATTATTAACCGCCCTAGCTACAGCTTTGAGCCTGTTGATTGTTGATTTAGTTGTTCCAGGCGTTAATATTGCGAATTTTCCCGCAGCGATGATTGCCGCTTTAGCAATTGGTCTAATTAACGGTTCAGTTAAACCAGTTCTCTCTACTCTTTCTTTACCTCTTAACTTTCTATCATTTGGAGCATTTTCGCTCGTCGTCAACGGTTTGTGTTTCTGGTTAGCAGCAGCATTCGTTCCAGGCTTCGCAGTTCGCGGAATTATTGGTTTCCTTCTTGGGCCAGTTATTCTAACTTTTGCTAACACCTTTATTAACAACTACTTTGTTGAAAGAAACCTTTTAACCGGCAGTGGTGATATTAAAAGCCAAGATCAACTACCCTCTAGATAAGTATCAGCAAGAGTAGAAACATTAATTATATTCTGTTTCTACTCCATATAAAATCTCCGAATTAAGATAATTCATTAGGTAGATTTCCTGATTCGGTATCTTCACCAGAATGAATGTAATTAAAGAAAATCACAAAAATACGGCAAAATCATGAAATTAGTTCGTTTTCTTCTAGGTTTGTTAGTGCCTCCTTTAGGCGTTTTCTTGACAGTTGGAGTTGGGCCAACTTTGTTTATTAACATCTTGCTCACAGTTTTAGGTTGGCTACCCGGTAGTATTCATGCAATTTGGGTTATTGCCAAGCATGATGAACAACTTAATCGGGAAGGTGGTATTTACTAATACGCAAGATGAATTTTAAGGGTTTCTAATTAACAGTATCTCCCATTAATTACGGTGTGTTAGGTGTTCAACCTAACGCACCAATTTTTTTATTACAGCAGATTCTCTACGTTCCCTGCGGGATGCTGTCGCAGACAGAGGCTACGCCAAGGTGAGGTACAGATAATCGTAGGGGCACAACATATTGCATAGGTGTCAACTTAACGTAAAAGCCATGTCCCGCAAGGAACTGAAGTTCCTTGCTAAT
>NZ_JAYGHD010000489.1:0-3928 GCF_034932245.1 Nostoc sp. UHCC 0251 | reverse complement strand
CCTTTTCCCAAAACCCAATTCCGAGTTAAAAATCCTTAACCGAGCAGTATTGATATCTACTGTAATTTTCAACTAGTACGCCACGGCGTAAATAGAGCAACCATTTAAAATCCCTAAAGAGCTTATTCCATAATATTTTTGACTTCCGCCTTGCGGTACTAGGAGGTTTTCATCGCCAGAATCTTCAAAGCTACTGCTTCAGGGACGGGCATCACCGATAACCGATTTCCTTGTCTCACCAACATTAACTCTTCGGCGCTAAACTTCTCTTTGAGTATTGATAGCACGATGGGGTTAGAAAAAGTCTCAACAAATTCCACTACAACTGTTTGCCACCGAGGAGATTCAAAACTTGATTTCGGGTCGTAGTATTGACTTTCTGGCTCAAACTGGGTTGGGTCAGCAATATCTTTTTTTACCACACGCATTAACCCAGCAATACCAGGAGGATTAGTATTGGAGTGATAGAAAAAAGCTAAGTCTCCTTCATCCATTTGGCGCAAAAAGTTCCGAGCTTGATAATTGCGAACACCGTCCCAGATAGTCTCGCTCTGCTGTTGAAGGTCAGCAATGCTATAGGCTTCTGGTTCTGATTTCATTAGCCAATAATTCATCTATAGGAATCGTATTTGATTTTTGAAATTATCTGCGTAGGTGGGGAGTGGGGAGTAGGGAGTAGGGAGTGGGGAGTAGGGAATAAGGGATTAGGCTTTTCGAGCTTTACCGAGCTTTTTTAGAAATCAAATATTACTCCTATACACAAATTAAGTATATACAAATAACAAGGGTTTTTAACAAGGGGATTTTGCCCCTTGTCTTTGAGATGGTAGCTGGATTTATTCAACTTAACTGCGGTAAGCTATAACGGCATAAAATGGATCTCCTCCAGCTGCACCCAACCACTGTAATATATTCGGTAATGTTGACTTATGAGCTATCACTTCTGCGGTTGTAAATCCTGGAACTGAGGCGAAATAAGCTTTGACTAATTCTACTCGTTGTGCTTCTGAAGCTTCCCGCCAAGCTTGAATTGCCTTTTCAAAAAACATGCGGTTAGAAAAGCTGATAATTGCGACACCACCGGGTTTCAGGATGCGGTAAATTTCAGAAAATACTGCTTCTGGATATTGCACATACTGCACAGATACGCAATTAAGAACAGCATCAAAATCTTCATCTGGCAAAGGCAACTGCGGATTTTCGTTAAGATTTTGCACAAAGTAATGATTTAAGCGGGTATTTCGTGCTAATTCCTCACCATTGAGTCCATGTCCCTCCACATGCTCAAACTGCATCTCTTCTGGTAGATGAGACACCCAGCTGCTCATCATATCAAAAATGCGGGTGTTGGGTTTTAGGCGATCGCGATATAAATCCGTTAGCTGTTGAATAAATCCTTCATCAACATGGGTGACGAAGCGGGGATAAGCGTAGAACAGTTTATCGTCTGTGTCATCTAATTTCAGGCGCTGATTCGGTCTTAACTGCATAAATCTCTGTTTTGAAGTACTGTTTCCGAAATTTGCGGCAATTTCAGATATTTTTTCACAAACACTATGTAACATATTTTAATAACAGCAGGATACCTAAATAGCAGTATTCAATTTTTATCAATTCAATGTTATATAAACCACACTTCTTGCAGCATATTTGGCGACAAATCCGCCTAGCCGCATCATTACCCTATTTTAGTTTGTTAGTTTGGATACTGCCCTTATTACTATTTACTTCTGGACATGATAGCCTGATGGCACATGATGAAGGGCTTTACGCATCACGTGCCCGTCTGATGTTTGATTCTGGTAATTGGATAGCTCCTTGGGAAACAGCACATCATAAAACTCCTGGCCCTTATTGGTTAATTGCCAGTTTTTACAAGCTGTTTGGTATTAGTGATACTAGTGCGCGTCTTCCTAGTATGATTGCTGGCATTTTTAGCTTGTGGCTTGTGTATGAAATTGGCAAAATTATGCTAGGCAAAAAATTAGGTTGGCTAGCTGGTGCAATTTTAAGTGTGGAATTTCTCTGGTTGCAATACTCTCGCTTAAGTACACCTGATGTACCGATGGTTTTCTTGGTGCTTTTAGCTATTTTGTCTTTAATCAAAGCGGAATTGCATCCCAAATATCGCTACTGGTGGAGTTTTCTAGCTGGTTTAAGTTTAGGTTTAGGCTTCTTAGTTAGAAGCTTTATGATTTTTTTGCCAATTATAGCTTTATTCCCTTATTTAATTTGGCAACATCGCCGTCATCGTCATCTTACTAACCCAATTTTATATTTAGGCTTTTTCGTAGGTTTAATACCTACCTGCTTTTGGCTGTGGTTCAGCTGGCTGCACTTCGGAAATAATAGTTTTGAGGAGTTACTCAAGTTTGTTGTACAACTAGGTTCTGAAGAGCGGGAGTCTAATGGGCTACTATTCTATGTCTGGAATATTCCTTTAAAAGCATTCCCTTGGGCTTTTTTCGGACTTTTAGGTTTATTTTTAACTCTCCGTCGTCCCATTCCTCGTTACCAGTTAATATTAGTTGGCTTTCCACTTGTTTTATTTGTAGAAATTAGTATTTTTAGCACTCGTTTATCTCACTATAGTCTTTGCCTTTATCCGTTCATCGCTTTGTTTGCATCTGTGGGTTTAAACTGGCTAGGCAATATTTACCAGACAGGAATTCCCCCACAATTCCCTCTTCAAAAAAGTAAAAAAAAGATATTGAACCTTTTTGCAAGCAATAATCTTCCCCGAAACCTCAGTTATGGCTTGGGTGGGTTAGGTGTTTTACTTGTTATAGCGAGTATTGGCATTTTGAGTTGGGGTAGTTCTGACATCCGCAAGTATGCAACTATTGGCTTGGCTATGGGCTTGGGTTGGTTAATTTTACCTGTGGTGTGGATTGCTCGTTACCACTTTGACAAAAAGTTTCTCACAGCGCCTTATTGGATTGCAGGTTGGTTAATTCCCTGTTGGCTGGCTTTGGCGGCGATGGGTAGCATAGGTTTATTAAGTGATTATAACCCTGGTTTGAAACCTTTTTTACAACAAAGTGCGATCGCTTCAATTCTCCAATCTCATCCTACGTACTATGTGGAAATAGATGCTAAAACCAAAGTACTGCTTAATTTCTATCTTCCTACTCGCCCTCAACCAGTAGCCTCTATTTCCCAAGTACCAGCTTTGAGCTATGCTTGGATCTATGCTAACCAGTCTTCTAAATTATCTAGACCTCACCGCATTATCGGTACAGTCAAAGAGCACCAGTTGATTCAAGTTCTTCCCTAAGACGGATGAAAAGCTACTGTTGCTAAATCCAATCTGATGCTAGGTCAAATTCTGGGTGGTAGTTTGGGCGGCATTTTTGGGGAATATATCAGCTGGCGTGACATCTTTCTTTTATTTGGTATTGTTGACATAACTTACTTATCTTCGAGATATTTCAGAACTAACTATTGCTATGATCGCATCTTGTTCATTGGCAGGTAAATTTTTGAGTTTAGCGATCGCTTGTTCAAGTAGCTCTGTCATAGCTATTAATCGTTATGAAGGTCATACTATCAATTATCTCTGTTCAGGTTTTGCAATCACTCTCAATAGCAGAAGTAGTTGGGCTTTAGTAAAATTCTCGCTCACGGGTTTGGGCCTCATGGCGTAACTTACGAGCGTATGCTTCGCTATCTGTAATATCAGGTCGTGAGTTTATCACACCTTCGCTCTGCCAATAAGCAACGAGTTCGGCTCCTGTCTTGGGAGGATTTGCTAAAACCTGTCTCACAGAAAGAATCCGAAGAATGTATTCAGAAAGAGGAAGGTTTAGCCGAGAAGCTTCAGTAAAAAGCTCGTTTTCTAGCTCCGGTGGCAAATCAAGATTAATACTCACTCCAATACTTGTCGGTTAAGGGGAAAAGGGGAAGGGGAAAGGGGAAAGAAAAAACC
>NZ_JAYGHD010000488.1:0-4021 GCF_034932245.1 Nostoc sp. UHCC 0251 | reverse complement strand
ATTGGGCATTGGGCATTGGGCATTGGGCATTGGGCATTGGGCATTGGGCATGGGGCATTAGTTATTCTTTCTTCTCTGCTCCCTACTCCCTACCTACTCCCTACTCCCTACTCCCTACTCCCTACTCCCTACTCCCTACTCCCTAAAACACCCGATGTTGTAAAGAAGGCATTTGACGACGGACTTGTTCTAATCTAGTAGGCTTGATTTCTGCGATCGCAATTCCTGGTTTTTCCCCAGCATCGGCTAAAATTACGCCCCAAGGGTCAATAATGACGGCATGCCCGTGGGTTAGACGACGACCGTAGTTATTGCCTGTTTGGGCAGGAGCAATGACGTAAGCGGTATTTTCGATGGCTCTGGCTTGTAGTAGTACTTGCCAGTGATCTTTGCCAGTAAAGGCGGTAAAGGCGGCGGGAATAAATATAACATCCGCTCCCTTATCTGCCAGATGACGATACAACTCAGGGAAGCGGACATCATAACAAATGGAAAGCCCTAAATTACCGAGTTTTTCGGAAAAATAGACAGGCGGTAGTTGTGTACCAGCCACAACCGTGCTGGATTCCCGATAGGTGTTGCCGTCGGGGACATCAACATCAAATAGGTGTACTTTATAGTAGCGGGCAAGTTCTTGACCGCTTGGGTCGATGAGTAGAGTGGTGTTATAAACTTTGCCTGTATTATCTACGGGAACTGGAAAGCTGCCGCCCAAGATGGTAATTTGAAAGCGTTGAGCCATTTTTTTGATAAATTTCTCACTTTCAAGAGCGATCGTATCGCCTTGCGCGAGTTTGTCTTTTTCTTCTCCCATATAGGAAAAGTTTTCTGGCAAACCTACCAACTCGGCACCTTGACGCACGGCAAGCTCTATTAATTCTTCTGCCTGTGCCAAATTTTTTTGTAGATCAGGCACACTGGTCAATTGAATAGCGGCGGCTAAATAAGACTTCATAGATTCAACAACGAACAGTTGATTTATGGAAGATAGATTATCAAAATATATCGCTACTTCAACATCTGTGGAACTTAATTAGAAATGCGTCAGTGTTCCTTTTCTTTAACAGACTTACTTTATTGCTGATCTTCATCTTCCTCTAGCTTCTAGCAAACTGAGCAAGATAAGGATTAGGTTGTGATCAAACCCTGATAAAAGCTATCTGCTGTGGATATTCCTATTCTCATTCAAACATTTATCGCTGTCTTTGTCTTGGCGGATGCTGTGGGCAATATACCGATTGTTTTAGTTTTGACTAAGGGCATGATGCCAGACCAAAGAAACCAAGTTATAGATAAAGCAATTCTCATTGCGATCGTAGTTCTTTTGCTATTTGCCTTTGCAGGGCAAATAATTTTAAATTATTTGGAAATCAGTATCGGCTCTTTGCGAGTAGCAGGAGGATTATTGTTGCTGTTAATTGCTTTGCAAATGCTGCGGGGAGAATTAGATCAACCGATTATTGAGGAAGGACGCGATGTTGCAATCACTCCACTAGCTTTACCACTGTTAGCAGGGCCAGGGACTTTGACGACGGTGATGTTGCTGATGTCAAAATCACAGAGTCCGCATATTGCTGTCGTGGTGGGTATAGTAGGGGCGATGTTTGTCACTTGGTTAATTTTGCGTTTAGCAAATCTGATTGACCAGTGGATTGGTGCAGAAGGTGGAATAATTGTGACTCAACTTTTGGGTTTTTTGTTGGCGGCGCTAGCGGTGGAAATTGGTAGTACGGGAATTAGGGAGTTGTTTTTGAGATAGAAAACTCCTAAAAGTATTCGGAATCAGAAACTGTGTACAAATGTAAACAAGTTTGATAGGCGCGAATTACTCGTCTATCAAACTTGTTTATAAAAATTAACCTAAAGTTAAACCAACATGGATAACTCAAGAGGAATTTATTGCCGATTGAGTTTCAAAGATACTTTTCGAGAGTGGAAGCTAATGTAGTTTTAGGCACAGCGCCGACCACCATATCCACTTTTTGCCCACCCTTAAAAATCATTAATGTAGGAATGCTGCGGATGCCGTACTGACTGGCAACATTAGGATTTTCATCCGTGTTGACTTTGACGACCTTAATTTGACCCTTGTACTGTTCGGAGATTTCATCGACAACAGGAGCTACCATACGGCATGGTCCGCACCAGGGTGCCCAAAAGTCAACTAAAACGGGTACATCGCTGTCGAGTACTTCTTGCTTGAAACTAGAATCGGTAACTTGTGCGGCTGTTGACATGCCTAAAACCTTCGCCAATAATATCTGAACTTGGTGAAAATTCTACCATAGCAAAAACCTCAGCTTGGCAGTGCGAGGATGTACATTTGCAAAGAAGCTCTAGAATTTATTTATAAACATAAGGAACCGCCCGAACAGTAGTCCGGGCGGAGTGTGGTGTGAGGAGTGAACGGAAACATTCGTCTCCGCTATCTCTATTGTAGGCGAGATATCCAATTTTTCCAGCAATTGTTTAGGGGGCTGGAGAAATTTATTGAAGAATTGGAGATTGGCAGTAAAGAGCAGGGGAGGCAGGGGAGGCAGGGGGAGCAGGGGAATGAAGAATTAATAACCCATGCCCTATGCCCCATGCCCTATGCCCCAATTCTATTTCCCCATCCCTAATTGTTGAGCTTTTTGGTAAACTTTACCCTCGGTTAGTAGGGAAGGCGCAATCACAACTTCTACTTGTTGCATTTCTTTAATATTTTTAGCTCCTAAGGTGCCCATACTCGTCTTTAAGGCTCCTAAAAGATTGTGAGTGCCATCATCTAGTCCTGCTGGACCAACGAGTATTTGCTCTAGGCTACCAGTGGTGGCAACGCGAATGCGGGTGCCACGAGGCAACACAGGGCTAGGAGTAGCCATACCCCAATGATAACCTCGTCCTGGGGCTTCTGCGGCTCTGGCAAAGGGGGAACCAATCATCACACCATCAGCACCACAGGCGATGCATTTACAAATGTCGCCACCGGTGATTAAACCGCCATCAGCAATGATGGGGATATAGTTACCAGTTTCCTTGTAGTAATCATCTCGTGCCGCAGCACAATCTGCGATCGCAGTCGCCTGTGGTACGCCCACACCCAACACGCCACGGGACGTACAAGCGGCACCAGGCCCAATTCCCACCAGTACCCCAGCCGCCCCAGCTTTCAACAAATTCAAAGTGACTTCGTAAGTCACGCAATTTCCCAACACCACCGGTATGGGCATGGAACGGCAGAATTCTGCTAAATCAAGTGGTACTAAAGACTCTGGTGACAGATGTGCAGTAGAAACTACCGTAGCCTGTACAAAAAATAAATCTGCGCCAGCTTTTGCCACCGCCTCACCATATTTACTTGCACCGGCTGGAGTTGCACTCACTGCCGCAATGCCACCTTGTTCTTTAATTTCCTGAATACGTTTTTCAATTAATTCCGGCTTTATTGGTTCGGCATAGAGTTCTTGCATCAGGGCAACAAATTCATCTTTCCCTACAGAGGCAATCCGATCTAATATTGGCTCTGGATCAGCATAGCGAGTGTGAATACCCTCTAAATTGAGGACACCTAGCGCTCCTAACTGTGACAAACGTACAGCCATGCGAACATCTACTACGCCATCCATCGCACTGGCAATTATTGGGATTTCTCGCTCAATATTGCCAATACGCCACTTAGTATCTGCCAAACTGGGGTCTAGTGTTCTGTTACCAGGAACTAGAGCAATTTCATCTATTCCGTAAGCTCTGCGAGCTGTTTTTCCCCGCCCAAGTTGAATTTCCACGCTTTAATTTTTCTCAAATCTGTTTAAGCTAGGGTATCAAATTGTGAGATATCTTGGGGCGTTTTTTTCTTGATTGTGAGATATCTTGGGGCGTTTTTTTCCTAAACTACACAACATATAGATTCGAGTTACCCAAGCCGCCGCCCGAAACTTTGATGGACGTAAAGTATACACTGGGCAACCAAATGAGAAAAACTTGTTAACAAGTTGTGGGGGTTTAAGTCCCCGGCTTCTATCAAGCCGCAAGTGTTGTG
>NZ_JAYGHD010000487.1:0-4165 GCF_034932245.1 Nostoc sp. UHCC 0251 | reverse complement strand
TAACGCACCCTACAATACTTAACTTTGTTCAAAAATCAAATAGTAATCCTATAGTCTTAGGATAGTACCAAGATTTTTAATCTGCTTAGGTTGTTCAAGGAATAAAAAACAACAACTAATATTCAGTGTTTATACTCATTTGCTAAACTATTTATTGATATTTTTGAATGGAGAAAACTCAATTATTTTCAATTGGCTAGCGATCGCATGATCTTTGCTGTTATTCGTAATTTCTTATACCATTTATAAAAATTTTTGTACCACACGGAATGTTTAGATCCCCGACTTATTTAAGAAGTCGGGGATCTTTTTGTTTAGGAATGATTTAGGATTGAGACTAGGGGGGAGAGTGAAAAGTTACGTTCGCCCTGCCTAATTAACCATCACCCCATCCACAACCGCAATCATCTTCAATACCTTTTAAGCCTCCAAAACTAAGTTATTCAGCATAGTATTCATTTTATTAACTGACTCGATATACTCTTTTTGAGGAACAGATTCTGCAACAATTCCCGCGCCAGCATTTAAGTGAATTCTATTACCGTATTGGTAAACTGAGCGAATAGCGATCGCAATATCCGCCGCACCATTACTATCTACCCAACCAATACCACCAGCATAAATACCCCTTGGCTCATCTTCTAAACGGTCAATCCATGCTAAGGCTTGTTCTTTATCAATCCCAGAAACAGTAATTCCTGGGAATAAAACTTTTAATGCATCCCACAAGCTATATCTAGGTAGGAGTTTACCACCTACTCGTGATGATAAGTGCTGTACACATCTATACTTTTTAACTTCCATGAAATCAAAAACGCGTACGGTTTCTGGTGAGCAAAGTGAGGTAATCTCATTTTGTGCTAACCAAGCTGACAGTGCGTGTTCTTTCACTTCTTTCGCATCTGTAAATAGTTCACCGCTTAATTGTGTGTCTTCTTCTAGGTCTACACCACGGGGTCGAGTTCCTGCTAGTGGATTAGTCACTACAAAACCGTCTTCGTTTACCTGCATAAGAATTTCAGGACTAAAGCCAACAGCACGGATATCTTCTAAATTGAGACAATAAGAACGCGCAGAGTTGTTTGTTTTTGAGGCAGCTACATAAGTTCCTAAAATATCCAAATTACCTGTTAATTTAACAGAACGAGAAATAATTGCTTTTTGCAATTTTCCTTGTTGAATTGCTGTAACTAGAGTATCAACACGATTTTCGTAATTTTGGCGATCATGAAAATCAACTAATACTGAAGATAATTCATAATTTGGTAATTCATTATCAAGTAATAATTGTTTTTGAACGTGTTCTAATGACTTAGTAGTTTTGATATGTATTCCTGTTTCTGTAAAGCGCAGTTCAGTCTCAGGAATCAAAAAATAGAGCAGTTCTTGGGAAATTGCTTTAGAATATGCCGAGTAGAATCGAGCTATATCAAATGCAACATAGCCATAAGCTGTCCAATTTTCAACATTCAAAGACTTGAGCAAAGCCTCTACCTGTTTCAAGGGATCACTTACTGGTTCAAAGTAGGATGTTCCTAAACCATTAATTAATACAGAGTCTTGGGTTACTGACACCCTAACAAGCTCATTACCGGCAATACGAACCTCATTATTGCCTTCATACATTACATAGTTAGAAAAAGTTCCAGCTTTTAGCAAGTTATTTAAGACAATAATCGGATCTTTTTGCCCTACTACAAATGTTTCATTATACTTAACTTGGGTTTTGATTTCCGCAACCATGAATTTGACCTTATTTGGATAATTTGTGAGTGATGCCATTGTTCTAAAACTGGGCAATAGATACCAACTAAAAACTAAGTTAGGATCTAACTTGCTTAATTACGAATTACGAACAAGTTTCTGTTGTTTCAGTAATAAATTGCAGTGAATTTTATCACGCGAATACACAATAATCCCAAGGAGGAAAATTGAAACCGCTAGAACCATGCAATGTTTTCATTAATGCTATTTTGGCAGCAGCTTTTTTGAAAATGTTTAAATATGCTATGAGTCAAGCCAGCCACTACGAATGAAATCCGAAAAATACGTACTTAATAATTCCTTATTCACAGGGGGACAAGATATAGAACTACCTTTCAGAGCATTCATTGTTGCAGAACAACTAAGTTGAGGGTCTATTAATGGCTGATGATTTTGGAAAATAGCTGGTTGTTCTTGAGGCAACTTTTTGAGGAAAAAGGGTAAGAGATGATATAAAGGATTTTCTCTAGAACGGACAGTATTACTCAGTTGTACTTGCCAGTCTTGATAAGCAATGTGTTGAATCGGATAGCCTAAAGAACCGATAAAATCTGTCAATTCGTTCCAAGAAGAAGATTGAGGATTATTTAAATGGAAAGCCTTTCCTATAGAATCTTTTTGCTGCGATAAATAAACAATACTTTGACTCAAATAATCTACGGGAGCTAAATCTAATCTATCGGTGATATCTGTCATACTTCCCATTTGGATACAGCCTTTGATGGTACGGCAGATCACATCATCTTTATACCAAGCACCTGTTTGACTATGACCGGAAATAAATGGTGGTCTATAAATCGAAACAGGAATTCCTCGGTTACATGCTATCATCATCAACTTTTCTGCTACCCATTTACTTTGTGAGTAAGCAAGTTTCATTCCCTCACTATGAGTGAGTGGATCTGATTCTGTGACGATTTTCCCCCAATAAACAGGTGATTCAAAAACCGCGATTGTGGAAATGTAATGTACCGGCTGTTTCTAAATCAAAGCCTTGCATGGTGACAATAGTTGCACCGCAAGCAAGGCTGTAATTCAGCATCAGCATCCCGTAAGCATGAAAAAACGGTAAAACTCCGATGAGTCGATCCTCTGAGGTGATTGATTCGCTGTTTTGAAATTGGTAAAAGTTTGTACCAAAGGTATAGTGGGTGTGCATTACACCTTTAGGCAGACCAGTTGTACCACCAGAGTACAGCAATACCATCAAATCTTCTTTGGGATTGATTTGGACTTGCGGTGCTTCTCCTTCACTCTGTAAAAGCACGGAAAATGAAGTAGTGCCAATCGCATCACCAAATACGAACACTTCTTTTACTTGTGACTGCTTAACTGCCTCTAATGCTTGATTTACAAGGTTAGGTGTGGTGAGCAGGTATTTTGCACCGGTATCATTCAGTTGGTATACAAGCTCTTGTGTTGTGTAGGATGGATTGACTGTAGCGACTACCCCACCCAAGCTGACGACGGCATGAAAAGCGATCGCATATTCTGGAAGATTAGGACTGTAAATAGCGAAAATATCACCCTTGGAGAAGCCACGCGCAGCCAGTCCAGCCGCCACTCGACGGATAGAGTCTGCCAATTGTCCATAAGTTATTATGCGATCGCTCGTCCCTTCAATGAAGGCTGGTTTATCCACTAATTCTGCTGCTCGTTGCAATACAAATTCTGTTAGTGGCTGTTCCGGGATATCAATATTAGAATAATATGAATTGCAAAATATCATATAATTTTATTATTCAGTATGCTTAAAATTTAGCGTGTATTTGTAGACTAATTGACCTATAAATTTGCGAAAATTTTTCTTTGTTACTGTTATTAATTTGACTTTTGATTATTGTTTGTTTACAGATACTACTAACAACATAATAAAAAGGCAAGGACAGTTAAGACAGTTAAGACAGTTAAGCAAAATTGATTTTTAACCGCAAAATATTCACGCTTAAATGCTTGATATAAACAGGATATACTTACAGGTTTAGCGCATCTCAAAGCCTATTGACAAGAGGACTTGCCTGATCAGTAATAAGGCAATACAGTTCAGATAAGACCAAAATACTTGTCTTGACGGCGATTTATCGCGTCTCAAAAACCCACGATTTTGTACAAGGAACTTCCAGTTAAAAAAATATCCTGTCGTAGGGGCGCAAGGCCTTGCGCCCCTACAAATCTATAAATAAACCTCATCTAAGTTGAGAACCGTAGTTTTCGCCCTCACCCTAAATCTCTCTCCCAGATATGGGCTACGGTGTATACACAAGTCGAAAAAAGATCAATTTCCCATTGTTATCTCGTTTATCTCGTTCCCATGCAGAGCATGGGAATGCTCCTCATGGAGGCTCTGCCTAGGCTGTTGACTTTGTGGGTTTTTAGGCGGTTTTTGTTCATGCAGTTTTTG
>NZ_JAYGHD010000486.1:0-4172 GCF_034932245.1 Nostoc sp. UHCC 0251 | reverse complement strand
CGTATTCATCCCGTTTCCACCGGCGTTGAACCCTCGTAAATTGGCAGAGGTATTGACTCTTTCACCTGGTAAACTGCTTGCTGTAGTACAGTCAAAACTTTAACTTTAGTTTCACTGTCTACTCCAATTGCCCCTTTCAACGTTTTCTCTGCTTTTAAAGCTTCTATCAATGCATCAAACTTTTCCTTAGATATTGCAAAATATGCTTGTGAAGAATTAGTGAGAGCTTTAATTTCGTTAATTGTGGCAAGATTTCTTTGTTCTCGGGCAAGATTTCCTTCAAACCAAGCTGTAAGTGCTAGCACAGCTAAGACTACTCCAGCTACAACAGAACCAAACAGGGCGCGTTTCAAAAAACTATTAAGTTTAGCTTCACCAAGTTTTCTTTGCTGTCTTTCCCGCTCTAGTAAAGCCATCAACTCGTTTAACTTTGGCTGTTGTTGCTGACGAATAAACAAAGCAATGTAATCATGCACTAGCTGATAACGGTCAGCCGGATTTTCTGGTAACAAAATCACCAAGCCGGATTTGACAAAAATTTGTAGCACTAAATCGAAATTATTCCCACCTGTAGTCTTGTTTGCAACTAATGCTTGCAAATCTCGTTCCAGTTCAATACGAGTTTTTAGTGGGCGTGTTCCTTTTTCATCAGTGAGCAAATATAATAACAACTCTGCGGCTTGTTGATTCTCGACACCGCAATCATTGACCACCTCTGCCAAATAGCGTTTAACCAGTTCTTCTTTAGTCCCACGCTGTTGATATTCTCTTACAGTTGTAATATTCTCAGTTTGTAATTGCGCTCCCACTACTTGCAACTCAATTGGGCGCACTTCACCTAGTTCCCCAGCTAAATCATTTACTAATTGGTCTATTAAAGCTTGTTCTAATTGAAAACTAGTAGCCTGGGTCAAACGCTGGATGATTGACTTGGTATCTTCAGGTGAAAAATTACCTAACTCATAAAGAACATTGTTACTAAGAATATCCTTACCAATTATTGCCATACTAGATAAGCGATTACATTCCAGCAAATAATGTAGGTAATCCACTCGCAATAACAAAATTATTTTCACTGACAGAATATTTAGACATTCTCCCAGAAATTCAAAAAACTGCCGTCTCTGCTTTGGCTCAGTGTAAACAAAGAAAAACTCTTCAAACTGGTCAAAAATCAGGACTGTCCGTAGGTTATGCTGTTCATTTTCCCGCAATTGCTCTCTGAGAGTCGCAGTTTCGGCAACTGTAGCTGAAGTTTCAAGTTCTAATGTTGGACTATCCCCTTTTCTCGACTTATTATACAGCGCCTGTTGGATTAATCGTCCTAATTCTTCGATCCAGTTAGTATAAACCCGGATTACCACAGGCAAATTATCTTGAATTCCCATCGCTTTATTTTTTAAAGCTGGAACTAATCCTGCATTCACTAAAGAGCTTTTTCCTACACCTGACTGCCCATGAACAACTATCAACTTATAGTCGAGGCGGCCTATACGCTCAATCAAGCGTTCTACATCTAATAATCGACCTGATGTGGCAATTTCTGGGGCTATATTTTCCTGAGTTTCAGCTAAAGTCAACGTTAATTGAGCCTGCTTCGTTGATTGTAACTGACCAGCACCAATAAAAGCTCGTAAACCAAACTGTTGTTCAATAGACTTCTGCTGCTGTTTTGTCTCATAAGCTTTGAGGTATTCTTTTTTCTCAAAATATAATCGTTGCAGGTAATTAAGAATATTTAGGTAAAGCCGCAAGTCGAACAAAGGACTACCAAAATCTCTTGCTATTTCTAAGTTGGCAATTGCCTGTCGGGGTTCGTTTAATTGATATTGAGCCTGTGCCAAAATGAAGTTATACAGGCTTAAATCATTTGAGATAGTTGGTTCTTCTGATAGCCCAGACACAATCCCTGAAATGTCTTTTCTTTCTACACTAGAAATTACTGGTAAAATATCTTTTGCTTTTTGTACCAACTGTTTAGCTTCACTCCAGCGCTTTTGAGCCAGTGCAACCTGGGCTAAAAAACCATAATCTTTCGCTAATTCTATTGGCTGATTGTTAAGTTGGTGTAGTTCTAAAGCTTGTTGTGCTAATTTTTTGAGTTGCTCCCACTCTTTCAAATCACGCAAAATATTACCAAATTTGGTAATAGAGCTAGCAATTAAATCTTGACTATTAGCTTGGTTGAGAAATTTAATGCATTCTTGCGTGTATTGGCGAGTTGCTTGCCAATCTGGATGATTAATATCTGATTTTTTTAAAGCTTTGACATAAAAACAGTAAGCTATCTCACCAATAATCTTGGCTTGCTTTTCTAAATTATTCAGTTGTTGCCATATTGCTAAGGCTTTTTGATAATACTCTAAGGCAATATCTATTTTATTATTAGTTTGTTTTACAAAGCCTAGCAGAGAGGCTAAATTAGCTTCTGCTTCGTGGTCATCAGACCGCAACTCTCTCTGTGCTGCCTCTAATTCTAATTCCAGTATTTTGTAATTATTTGTACTTAAATTGCCGCCAAAATATTCATCAGCCAGTTGTTTAATAAACTCGCTTAAATCAGTAGGCGCGATCGCAAAACTTCTGCTGGTTCCCCAACTCTCCAGGTCAGGGGCAATCTCCATGATGGTGTGGTGGATTTCTTCACTAATCCACACGACTATCGGTAATGACAAGTGATTGCGAAATTCTTCACGTACCTGATTAGCACTTGTCAACATCTGCGGCAAATCCTGCAATGATTGCCAGCCCACAATCATCAGAGCTTGGGTATCATTCTGTAATTCTTCACGGATCACAGTATAAAGCGTTCTTTCTGATTCTTTGAGTTGCAGTACCTGAATCTTAAATTGGCAGATTTCACCTAACCTTTTTATCAAGCGACTCTGTAAAGCGCTGTAATTGCATCGCGCCCAAATCAACTTGAACTTTTCCACAGAAGCTTGAAGTGTCCAAGCTAGCTGCTGTAGCGAACGCTCGTTGTCTGTGGGTTCATCTGATTGACGCTGTATACTCATACAATTTTAATAACCATGAACTGCTCCCTCACTACTTAAGTCTGCTGCCTCTGCCAAAATTGGATTGACATCAAACCACGATTCACCGCCATCTCGGTATTCAAACACAAATCTACTACGTATCAGCTTTTGGTATCCTTGGTCATCGCTGACTTTCTTCTTTTGCTTAACATAACGCAGTAATTCCCACTCCTCATCTGAAATCGGCATGGTCATTTCATTGCGACGAGCGCGAATTACTTGCTCTAAGGTATTACGGGAGAGCGGAAGTGTCATTTCCTCCTGAATCCAGGTATTCAGCAACCTCAGCAAATCTCGCACATGACCACCGCTCGATCTGCACAGGCGCTTCATGGTTTCTGCACTGTCAAAGATTTCAGCACTTTGGTTTAACCGCTCATCTGGTTGCAAATCGGGAAATGCTCTAGCCAGTACCATCTGCTGCATCAAAGCCATTCCCTGCTCATGTATCCTACCGTCTGGCCATTGCACTGGAACCATCGGCAATACCTTTGGGTCTTCAGGGAATCTTTGAGTTAACGTTCCGTAATCGTTGGAGAACTTCAGCGCCAGGGGCATTGTGAAAACTAAATGGCAGTTGAGCTTTGTCAAAAACTCCCCCTGATCCACAAACAAGTATTCCTGTTGCGGACGACCCCAAGGTTTAATCCGGTTATCTATGCGGTCTAGGTTATCGACTATCACCACCAATCCCTTTTTGCCCTGCTGCTTCAGTTTGGCAATCGCCGGCTCTAGCAGTTCTCGATTAATTGCTTCTAGCAGTCTAGTTTTCTGTGGCCCCAAGTATTGATTCAGTTTCTCCCGCAATTGAGGGTTACTTTTCGTCTTTGCTGTAATTTCCCCAATTCCCAGAGCGAGGGAAAACTTTTCTTTTTCAGTAGACAAACCAACGTTACCAACTGGGGTTTTTACCTTAAACCCCGTCACCTCAGAGTCTAGCGCTCTCAATGCACCTTGCAGCAGTTCATGAAATCTGTTCGGCTCATCCAGCACTATTTTCTCTAAGCTTTGGCTCACACGATGCGCGATCGCTAACAACACATCTGCAATATCTATGTCCGTCATTTCCAAATCTTCACTAGACCCATCCGAAAACTCGCAAGCCAATATTTACAAGGCTTTGATACCAGTCCT
>NZ_JAYGHD010000485.1:0-4229 GCF_034932245.1 Nostoc sp. UHCC 0251 | reverse complement strand
AATTTTTGGTCAGGATATGATTCAAAATTTCGTCATCCAGGGGGTAAAAGCACAAGTGCATCCAGTCGGCGATTTGAGGCAAATAATCCTTCAGAAGAGGATATAAGCGCTCGAATTTCGCTGTTTCTGGCTTGAATTGCGCTTTTGAGAGCCTTTTGGTATAATATGAAACTTGCTATCCCCAAACAGCTAGAGACGAGCAAGCCAATAAATACTGCAATTAACAAAAATCTTTGCAGTTTAGCAGTTTTTTTCTCTTGTTCTAGTCGTGCTTCTACCTCTTTGGCCCGGGCTGCCTCCAATGTCGTTTGCACTTCACGTCGTTCGCATTCTTGACTAGCAGTTAAAAATTGATAATCCAAATCGCTCAGACTTTTGCCCTGCGCCCAATTTTGAGTATCTTTTAGAGCCTGTCCTCGCAAAAGACGCGATTCATCTTTAAATGAAGAGGCTACCCAAGAATTGAATGTTTGCGAGTAAGGGCGGAGATTGTCTAAATGCTTGATTACCCATTCAGCATTAAAAACATTCCGATAGATGGGATTTTTAATTTTGAGATAGCCGTTGTGTTTCTCGACTAAACCAGATAACAACAGTTCTGCCTGTTCTTGACTATCATCTGTCAGGACAGGAAGAGCAGAAAATGAAGCATAAATTGGGTCTTTTATCTGTTCTCTGTCCCCTGTTTCTTCCGCTTGTAACACTCGTTGGTAAAGCCCTAGTAATCTTCCGGCTCGGTGTTCGTTAAAAAGTAGGCGATCGCGAATTGTGCGGAGGTGTTCGGGATCATCTTTGGCTTCCCAGTGTTGAATAATCTGCGATCGCACAAATTGTTCTACCCAAAATGTTTCAGTTTCTGACGGTAAATCAATTTTTCTATTAGATGTTTTTAAAGCTGTGTGGACAATTAACTGACAGAGCTTTTGGGTAAGAAATGGTTGTCCCCCTGTCCAATAAATAATCTCTTGAAGTACTGCTTTCGGTTGAGTTATAACTTCCTCTAATCCCTTTAGCAATGGCGTGGCTTCATGGAGTTGAAAACCGTGTAAATCTATTGCTGTACCAATATTAAAAGGTGTGCGACGTTTATCAGAAATTAAGTCAGATGGACTAGCTACCCCAAATAGCGCAAATCCTAAGCGTTGAAAATTTGGGTCGTGTGCCTGCTGATTATAGCAATGACGAATCCAGGCAAAAAAGTCACTGGCAGGAAAACTTAAACTTAACAAACTATCAATCTCATCAATGAAGATGAAAATACGTTCGGCTTTGGCGTTTGGCAGAGATTCGCTTTGAATATTTGGCAGCAACACTTCTTCTACGAACTGGTGTAGTTTTTGCACTGAGGAAAGACCTGCTTGCATCTCCCACCATTGCTTAAATTTGACTTTTCCCACCAGATTTAAGCCGTAGAACAAGCTGATAATAACACCTTTGTACCATTGTTCTGGTGTCGTATCTTCGCTACCCAATGTGGTCACATCCAAGTAAACACAGTTATAGCCTTCTTGTCTAAGACGATAACTTGTGCGCTGTAGTAAGGATGACTTGCCCATCTGGCGAGAATTGAAGACGTAACAAAAATCACCAGCCTTCAGGCTTGTATAAAGTTTTTCGTCTGCCTGACGGATGACATACGTGGGATCGTCACTGCAAAGACTACCCCCTACCTGGTATCTCATATGAAATTGTGATTATTAAACAAAGAGATTATCATAATGATTAGCAATTTGTAGATAGTTTAATAAGAATGTTGTATAACCGAATACGATTCAGTACCGCGTTTACTATCTAGAGGAAGTTGGGATCTGGCTCCTAATTTACTTAGTCTCCTATAGTGCAATGCGTAGCAGCAAAGATGATTCCACATCCAGCTTGATGGCTGTGATATTATGGGAGACTGCTACATACATTTAGAAAAACTAGAAATTGAATCGATCATGGCTCTGACGCAACTGCGGAAACAAGAAATAATTTCCAACTACCAAGTACACGAAACCGACACTGGTTCGGCCGATGTCCAAGTTGCCATGCTAACTGAGCGCATTAACCGCCTCAGTGAACATCTCCAGGCAAATAAAAAAGACCATTCTTCCCGGCGGGGACTATTAAAGCTAATTGGTCAGCGCAAGCGTCTTCTAGCCTATATATCGCAGGAAAGCCGGGAAAAGTATCAAGCTTTGATCGCTCGCCTTGGTATTCGTGGATAGGATTACCGCTTATGTCTGCTGAAGAATCTGAACGCAGTCGCTTGCCCTTTGAACCGAAAAAAAAGCGCCAAAAACCCGCAAAAACTCAAAGTAAACCAGCAGCACAGCCACAAGAATCTAGCAAACAGGCTGATAGAAAACGGCCTTACACCAAACAAGAGATGGCTATTCCCCAAGTAGTCAGCCAGCGGATGATCCGACGGGTAGCTGGATTCTGTGGTGTTCCAACAGCTTTGGGCATTAGCGCCTTGGTTGTTAGCTATCTGCTTGCTAGCTACTCCAACATCCAACTACCTCCCATCGCCGTGTTATTGGTGAACATGGGATTATTTGGTTTGGGGGTCTTAGGGATAACTTATGGCGTTCTTTCTGCCTCTTGGGATGAAGAAAGAGTCGGAAGTTTGTTGGGTTTGGGTGAGTTCAACACCAATTGGGGACGAATGGTGGCAGTTTGGCGCGAAACTCGACAAAAAAACTCATAATGAACGGCGCTCAGGTATTTAGATAACTGCGGTATTGGGGTAAATAGAAAAAGTGAATGTTGAAGTTGAAATTTTATAACTTCAACATTGCTAATTAAAAATATATAAACCTTTTTATACCTTATATCCAGTTATTTAGTAGTAAAACTACTGACTGAGCGCTATATTTTGTCTGTTTATTTTGTAAATAAATTTTATTTTTAACTACTCGTAATTAGGGCAATAGGCAACAATAAAGTTAGCTCATTTACAGAAAATTTTCCTCAATTAATCAGGAACTTTCACATGATTATAGTAATGAAAAGTGGTTCCCCAGAAGCGGAAATAAACCGCATTGATGAGGAATTAACTAGCTGGGGGCTAACTCCAGAAAAAATTGTTGGTCAACACAAAGTAGTTATTGGTTTAGTAGGTGAAACCGCCAGCTTAGATCCACTACAAATTCAGGAACTTAGCCCCTGGATTGAGCAGGTGTTGCGGGTAGAGCAGCCTTATAAACGAGCCAGCCGCCAGTACCGCCACGGCGAAGCTTCGGAAGTGGTGGTGAATACTCCTGATGGAGCAGTAATATTTGGTGAACACCACCCTTTAGTAGTCGTTGCTGGGCCTTGCTCCGTAGAAAATGAAGAAATGATTGTGGAGACGGCGCGGCGCGTTAAGACGGCTGGAGCCAAGTTCTTGCGCGGCGGGGCATACAAACCCCGGACTTCACCTTATGCCTTCCAAGGACACGGCGAGAGTGCTTTGGATTTGTTGGCGAGGGCGCGGGAAGTCAGCGGACTAGGTATTATTACAGAAGTAATGGATGCTGCTGACTTGGATAAAATTGCCGAAATTGCTGATGTAATCCAAGTGGGGGCAAGGAATATGCAGAATTTCTCCTTGCTCAAAAAAGTGGGGGCACAGGCAAAACCAGTTCTTTTGAAGCGGGGAATGGCAGCTACTATTGAAGATTGGTTGATGGCAGCCGAGTATATTCTGGCATCTGGCAATCCCAATGTAATCTTGTGTGAAAGAGGAATACGTACCTTTGATCGCCAGTATACGCGAAATACGCTGGATTTATCAGTAGTGCCAGTGTTGCGTAAGCTGACTCACCTGCCAATTATGATTGACCCTAGCCACGGCGTAGGTTGGTCTGAGTTTGTGCCTTCAATGGCAATGGCTGCGATCGCAGCTGGCACAGATTCCCTGATGATAGAAGTTCACCCCAACCCTGCTAAAGCCTTATCTGATGGGCCCCAATCTCTTACACCAGACCGTTTCGATAACTTGATGCAAGAATTAGCAGTGATTGGTAAGGCGGTGGGACGTTGGCAACAACCAGCAGTGGCTCTAGCTTAAAATCCAGTTGCAACTTCATGATCAGGTATGTCAGCATAACTCTGAGTTTGTAGTAAGGATTTTAGTCCTGATGGTCTTACTATCAGCGATGAATCACTCACTACAAACCAGGATTTTATCGTATGTTTAATTATGCTTATACCAATTCAATTAATGATTGCAACATATCCTTGGGTAAAGACGCGATGAATCG
>NZ_JAYGHD010000484.1:0-4350 GCF_034932245.1 Nostoc sp. UHCC 0251 | reverse complement strand
AATATTGAATTAGTACTGGCTGATAGTTTATATGGTGAAAGTAGCCAATTCATTAGAAAAATTGCTGAATATAACTTAGGTTATGTGGTGTCAATTAGAAGTAATCATGGAGTCTGGCTACCAGCAGGGCAAAGGGTTAGGGCAAATAAGTGGTGTAAATTTGAGAGAACATTTAGCAATCAAAAATCAGAGACAAGATATATTAGAGAAATAATTTATGGTAAAAAAAGGGCCATAACTTACTGGGAAATAACTACTGATCCAGAAACCATGCCGGAAAATTCTACCTCCTTCGTGATGACGAATCTGCAAGGTAATCTCAAGAAAATATTAGGTGACTTATATGGATTAAGAACCTGGGTAGAATATGGGTTTCGACAGTGTAAACAGGAACTAGGCTGGACAGATTACCGTTTTACTGATTTTCAACATATTGAGAGATGGTGGGAAATTATTTTTTGTGTTTACACGATGATTAGTTTAAATTCTTCAGTCTTATTAGGTTTAAATCAATCTTGTCAATTTGAGACTAAGACACAAGAAAATAATGATGTTGATTTTTCTAATCATCCACAATGGAACCATGAATATGGATGGAAGAATACTTTAAATAATCTACGTCTCATTATCCAACCACTTTTACTATTTTGGTTGATTTATCCTTGGTTAAGTATTTTCCCTAATTCACATTTATTATTGGGATTCAATCATTTAATTGCTGCAATGAATCAATTTAAACCCTCTTATGCTTATGGATGATTTAGCTCCTGAACTACTTGCTTATCTCGGAAAGTGACAGAAGAGGGATATAGCGGTTTTCACTTGGGTGAGAGACAATCAAATGTACTATACAGAGAAGAAAAGTAAAATTTGTTAGCAATGAAACCATACTCCATAGATTTGCGGCGGAAAATTACAGAAACCTATGAACAGGAATCTATATCTCAACGTAAGTTAGCAGAGCGGTTCCGAGTTGCTCCAAGTTTTATATATAAACTACTTAAACAATACACAGAGGAGGGGACGTTAGAACCCAAGAGTCATGGAGGTGGTCAAAGTCTGAAACTGAGTCCAGAAAACATAATAGCTCTGGGAGAACTAGTAGAACAGAAGAATGATGCCACCTTAGATGAGTTGAGAGAACAACTACACCTCAAAACTCAGGTTCGGGTGAGTAGCTCGACTATTAGTCGCGTATTGACTCGTTTGGGATTGACCCGCAAAAAAAAACGCTTCAGGCCAGTGAAAGAGAAACAGAGCGAGTTCAAAACTTGCGGAGAGAGTACCGACAAAAAATGACCCTGTTGCCTGTGGAAGATTTGGTCTTCGTCGATGAAGCAGGAGTGAACTTAGGAATGACTCGCCGATTTGGACGGGCGTTATCAGGACAAAGAGCTTATGGGACTCGTCCTCAACAACGAGGTCGAAACGTCAGTCTCATCGGTGCAATCGCATTACGGGGTGTCGTCGCAACTGTAGCTATTGTGGGGGCAACAGATGGGCTAACTTTTGAAGCATTTATTGCCCAGCGATTGGTACCCAATCTTTGGCCTGGAGCCTGTGTGGTCATGGACAATGCCTCTATTCATCAAGAAGCCGAGTTACGCCCTATTCTAGAACTTGCTGGAGCTACTCTACATTTTCTCTCTGCCTATTCCCCTGACTTTTCCCCTATAGAAAACTGTTGGTCGAAGCTCAAAGAGTTTATTCGCTCTCTTGCGCCTCGTACTTATCATGAATTAGCTCAAGCTATTGATATGGCTTTTCAAAAAGTCTCTCTGCAAGATATTCATAACTGGTTTACTCATTGTTGCTACTGTTTCACTGAATATTTAGAACCAGTCTAAAGTTTTCCAAGTAACTGTTAATTTCAGTACAAAACCTTTTAGTACATCAGTTCGTATCTTATTCAAATGCATACCGCTATATTGATTATCCTGCAAATACAGGTTAAGCCTGATGAATTCATTAATCTTTACGCTGTAAAATCAAATGATTATATTCAGTTAATCTTGCTTGCCAGTTAGGTTCAACTACAATTGTACTAATTTTTTCTACAACGATCGCAGGCCCATTAATACTATCTTCTGGTTGTAAATCTTCTCGCCGATAAACAGGCGTATCATGCCATCTGTCATCAGTAAACATCCTTACTATCTCAACGGCTTCGGGCGCTTCATCTATAGAACGTGTACGAGTAATTAAGGGTTCTTCGGGAGTTTCCATCTTCTGAATAACTTCCACGGAGGCGGATTCGACAATTAAAGTTTTCTCTAATTGGATAAAACCATAACGGGATTTATGTTCAACCTCAAATTCTTGTCGCATAAGTCCCACATCATCGGTAAAGTTAACGGTTAAAGTAGAGTTAGTCCCTTCATATTTCAAGTTGACTTTTTGGACTATTTCTGTTTGAGCATTAGCCTCATTGATTTCACTTCTAGCTTGAGTTTCTAAATATTCCATTAACTGGTGTAATTTAGGAATTAATGCTTGGGTTAAAGGCTGTTCTACTCCTCCTTCTCTAATGGCACGGACATCAGCTAATCCCATTCCATAAGCAGAGAGAACACCAGCATAAGGATGTAGAAATATCTTTTTCATTCCCAAGGTATCAGCAATTAAACAAGCAACTTGTCCGCCTGCGCCGCCAAAACAACAAAGCACATATTGGCTGACATCATAACCCCGTTGTAGACTGATTTTTTTAATTGCGTTTGCCATATTTTCTACTGCGATCGCAATAAATCCAGCCGCTACTTGTTCGGGAGTACAATGATTTAATGTAGCGGCTTGAATATCTTGGGCTAATTGGGTAAATTGCTGAATGACACTATCTTTATCTAAAGGTAAATTGCCATCAATCCCAAAAACCGAGGGAAAATATTGTGGGTGAATTTTACCTAACATCACATTGGCATCAGTAACCGTTAATGGGCCCCCGCGTCGGTAACAAGCAGGGCCAGGATTTGAACCAGCAGATTTAGGGCCAACACGATAACTAGAACCATCAAAAAAGAGAATTGAACCGCCTCCAGCCGCAATGGTATTAATTGCTAATACAGGAACTCGCATCCGCGCCCCAGCAATTTCTGAATCTAGCTGTCGTTCATACTCTCCTTTAAAGTGGGCGACATCTGTACTAGTCCCTCCCATATCAAAGGTAATAACTAACTCAAAACCTGCTCTTTTACTAGTTTGTACTGCACCGACAATACCTCCAGCCGGGCCACTCAAAATACTATCTTTGCCCTGAAATTGTTCGGCTGCGACTAAACCGCCGTCAGATTTCATAAACATTAATTTTACTCCAGGTAACTGACTCGCTACTTGGTTGACATAGCGACGTAGAATAGGAGTTAAATAAGCATCGACTACTGTTGTATCTCCTCGGCTGACTAATTTCATTAACGGACTAACTTGATGAGATACAGATATCTGCGTAAAGCCGATTTCTTCGGCTATTTTGGCTATTTGTTGTTCGTGTTTATGATAGCGATCGCTATGCATAAAAACAATAGAACAACTCCGAATTCCTGTGTCGTAAATTGTTTGTAAGTCATTTGTGACTTGTTGAATATTTATAGGTGTTAATTCATTTCCATGAGCATCATAACGTTCATCAATCTCAATTACCTGCTCATATAACATGGTTGGTAGAACGATATGACGAGCAAAGATGTTAGGACGGTTTTGGTAGCCAATTCGCAGCGCATCTTTAAACCCTTTGGTGATGGCAAGAACAACGCGATCGCCTTTCCTTTCTAACAGCGCATTTGTTGCTACTGTTGTCCCCATTTTTACAACTTCTATCGCTTCATTAGGAATGGGTTCGTTGCTAGAAATACCCATGATATCCCGAATTCCTTGGATAGCTGCATCTCGATATTGTTCGGGATTTTCTGAAAGCAGCTTGTAGACTATAATCCATTGCTGATTAGGCAGAGTCACAATTAAAAAACGTTCAGGATGTCTTGAGAGTCTGTCTATAATTGTTTGATTGCTAGTAACAGCAACAATATCTGTGAATGTACCACCGCGATCGGCAAAAACCTTCAACATTACTTTGTTTCCTGTATAATCATAAAAAATTACGATAAACTCCCTTTTTCTTGTGATTGGGATTTAAGGCTGGAAGTGGTTGACGTGCGTGTTCGCACCAGAGGGTGAGTTGAAATTTGGCACTAATCCATTTGGGGCGATCGAAAAATCCTGCTTCAATGGGCTTAAAGCTGAACAGGCGCGGGCCATCTTTCGCTTCATCGGTGAGCATCTGCATCAGTTCTGCAAACTGCTGATAAGCTAATCGGCATTTAAGCTGCATAATATAAATGCAGAGTCGGTTGAAAA